>NZ_JAXCIS010000126.1:0-11633 GCF_034044025.1 Pseudomonas sp. SED1 | reverse complement strand
AGATCGTTCCCACGCTCTGCGTGGGAATGCCGCTCTGGACGCTCTGCGTCCGCTGTTAAAATCGTGACGCAGAGCGTCACCGGATGCGTTCCCACGCAGAGCGTGGGAACGCTCTTTTTTGCCTGAAAGCTGCGCGGCCACAGGCGTCATTCAGGAATGTCATTGGCCATGAGCTCGTCTTTTTCATTGTTTCGCACCTGGAATGTCCAACACTTGCCGTCGACGCCGGCGGCGTTTGTGCGGCATTTCATCGGTCATTTCAAAGGGTGGTACCTGGCGATCCTGCTGCTGCAGATTGCCGCCGTGGTGTGTTCGATTCTGACGCCCTGGGGGCTGGGGCAGATTACGCGCACCGTCAGCAACGGGCTGGAAGCGGAGCGCGCCTTTGAAGTGCTGCAATGGCCACTGACACTGCTAAGCGCGCTACTGGTGTGCCAGGTACTGTTTACCCGTGCATCCGCAGGCTGTCATATCCACGTCTTGCCGTTGCAGCGGCGCACGGTGACGCATGTGGTGTTCGCTTATCTGCAACAGCATTCCCATCGTTTCATCAGCAATGAGTTCGCCGGGGCGCTGGCGCATCGGGTTGCGGAAATTACCCTGGGGGTGAATCAGACCCTGAGCATCTTGTTGTTCGACCTGATCCCGCTGCTGGTGACGCTGAGCCTGGCCACGGCCTTGCTATGGACCGCATCGCCGTTGTTGGCGCTGTTCATGGCGGGTTGGTCGGTGGCGTTCATCGCCATCTGCTACGTGCTCGCACGCCGCAGTCATCCTCTGGCCCAGCAGTATTCGGCCGCGCGCAGCACCAGTACCGGCAAGGTGGTGGATGCGGTCTCCAACCTGGCCAATATCCGTCTGTTTGCGCGCCATGCGTTCGAGCACAGTTACCTCGGCACCTTCCTCGACAAAGAGGTGGCGGCTGCCTATCGATCCCTGGGGTACATGGAAAAAATTCGCTGGTTCCAGGCCAGCTGTGGCGTGGTGCTCAAGCTGGGTCTGTTGTTGCTGGCGCTCTACCTGTGGCGCAGTCACCGTATCGACATTGCTGCGTTTGTCATGTCCACCAGCCTTTCGTTGTTGATCATCAGCGATGTCGAAAACCTGTCGCGACGCTTTCTCGAATTTTTCGAAGCCACCGGCAACATCGCTAATGGCGTGCGCACCTTGATTCGCCCCCATGAAGTCATCGACCAACCCGGTGCCAAGGCGCTACAGGTCAAGCGCGGGGATATCGAGTTTCGCGATGTGGGCTTCAGCTACAGCGCCGGCCGGCCGATTTTCGAGCACCTGAATATCGTGATTCCCGCCGGCCAGAAAGTCGGCCTGGTGGGCGCCTCGGGGTCCGGCAAGTCGACGCTGCTGAGCTTGCTGCTGCGCCTTTACGACGTGCAGCAAGGCCAGGTGCTGGTGGACGGCAAGGACGTGCGCGACGTCACCCAGCATTCACTGCACCAGCAGATCGGCCTGATTCCCCAGGAGCCCGGCCTGTTCCACCGCAGCATTCGCGAAAACATCCATTACGGCCGCCTGGATGCCTCGATGGATGAAGTCGCCGAGGCGATCCACCGCGCCGGCGCCAGTGAGTTTATCGACAGCATGGAGCACGGCTACGAGTCGCTGGTGGGCGAGCGTGGGGTCAAGTTGTCCGGCGGCCAGCGCCAGCGCATTGCGATCGCCCGGGTGTTGCTGAAAAACGCGCCGATCCTGGTGATGGACGAAGCCACTTCCAGCCTGGACTCGATCACCGAGCGCTTTATCCAGGACAAGCTCGACGAAATCATGGAAGACAAGACCGTGCTGGTGGTGGCGCATCGGCTGTCCACCGTGGCCCATCTGGACCGGATCCTGGTGTTCGACAATGGCCGGGTGATCGAGGACGGCAGCCACGAACAGCTGCTACGCCAGGGCGGGCAATATGCGCGGTTGTGGAGTCGCCAGTTCAGCGATGCGCTGGATGAAGTCGCGCTGTGATCAGGCGGCGTACCGGGTACGCCGCGCAGCGCAGGTCAGATCGACAGGTGCAGTACCCGCTCGTCTTTGGCACCGGCCAGCGGGCGGCGCTTGTTGACCTTCAGCTCACCCAGGTTGATCAGCAAGGTGCGGGTCACGTTGCGGCTCAGCCCCAGCAACTCGGCGGTGTGCACCTGGTTGTGGTGGCACAGCCGGTAGGCGGCGGTCAGCAGGCTGCGTTCCACCTGTTCGTGGAGGTTGTCTATCTGCTCCTCGAACAGGCGCTGGAAGGCCAGGTCGAGCAGGTCATGGGCTGTGGTGCTGTCTTCCTGGCGTTCGATACGCAGGTTGGACATGCGCAGGTCATCGGCCTGGATCACACCGTCACGGCAGATCAGCAGGGTATGGTGGATGACGTTCTCCAGCTCGCGAATATTCCCCGGCCAACTGTAGGTGGCCAGCCGTTGCTCGGCGTCCTTGCTCAGGATGACCTCGCCGTACCCCAGGCGGCGGGTGTAGGTGTCGATGAAATACTGCACCAGCGGCAGGATATCGCCGGGGCGGTCCCGCAGTGGGCTGAGTTCGAGGTTGACCACGTTCAGGCGGTAGAACAGGTCCTCGCGAAAATGCCCGGCGTTGATGGCTTTTTCCAACTGCACGTTGGTCGCCGCCAGTACCCGCACATTGATCGGAATACTTTTGCGCGAACCCAGGCGCACCACTTCACGTTCCTGTAGTACCCGCAGTAGCTTGACCTGGATCGACATCGGCAGGTCGCCGATTTCATCGAGGAACAGCGTGCCGCCATTGGCTTCTTCAAACCAGCCGGCCTTGGCGCTGAGGGCGCCGGTGAATGCGCCTTTCTCGTGGCCGAACAACTCGGCTTCCACCAAAGACTCGGAGAACGCACCGCAATTCACCGCCACGAACGGCTGTGCCTTGCGGCCACTGAGGTTGTGGATATGCCGAGCCACCAGCTCTTTGCCGGTGCCGGTTTCGCCGATGATCAGTACGCTGGCTTCGCTCGGCGCGACTTGTTGCACATGCTTGAGCAAGGCTTTGGACCGGGGGTCTTCAAACACCTGCGCGGTGGCGCGGATGGAGGTGGCAAGGGCGGGCGAGGGCGGTAGGGTCAGCAGTTGCATGGCAGTCTCTACGAATAAAACGTCGGGATGGGCGGGGTACCGTTCAGTGCCCACTCGCCCAGTTCATGAAGCTTGTAGTCCAGCGGGTCATGCAGGCTCTGGGTGCGCAAGTTGCGCCAGTGCCTGTCGAGGGCCACCGAGGCGTTGGTCGCCCGCGCGCCGGTGACCTCGAAGACCTTGCTACACAACTCCAGGCCATTGCGGCTGGCGGCGACTTTGGCGGTGGCAATGGCAATCGCCGCTGTGCCGCGTTCCTCGCTGGTCAGCGCCGAACCCTTGGCCCATGCCGCATCCAATACCTCACCTGCGCGCTCCACCAACAGGCGGGTGCTTTGCAGGGCCACCCAGAAATCGCCGTAGTGGCTGAGGATGTAGGGATCCTGGGTGGTGTGGCTGGCGCTGGAGCGGAACCACGGGCGGGCTTCTTCGAGGGTGTATTGGCGCGCCTCTTCGAATGCGCCCTCGGCGATGCCGAGGAAGATATTCGCGAAATGCAGTTGCGCAATCAGCGGGCGCAGGCAGGCGAACGGCGTGCTCAACGGCCCCGGGTCCAGCAGCAGGTCGGACTCTTCCACGCGTACGCGTTTGAAAGTCACGCTGCCGCTGTCAGTCTGGCGCTGGCCCATATTGTTCCAGTCGTTGTGCAGGATGATCCCGCTGCGGGCGCTGGGAATCGCTGCGATCAGCAACTTGCCGCCGGCGCTTTCATCGATGGCCGAGGCGATCAGCATCTCCGAGTCGTTGGCGCCGGAGCAGAAGTTCTTCTGCCCCGAGAATTCTCGCCAGCCCGTGTGGCGCTTGACCACCGTGCGGGTGTCCAGGGGGTTCAGGGTGTTGCCCCAGAACCAGTTGTTGCTGGCCGTCAGGCTGAACCAGGTTTGCCATTGTGCGGGCGTGGCGAACAACCGGACGGTGGCGAGCATCAGGTGATGAAAGCCGAATACGTGGGCGATGGAGCTGTCGACCCGGGCGAATTCGCGCACCACTTCGAAGGTTTCCGACCAGTTGGCATCCAGCCCGCCGAATTGCCCGGGAATGCTCAGGGACAACAGGCCGCTGCTGCGTAGTTTGTCGCGTTCGGCTTTGGGGGTGCCGCCGCTGGCATCGCGGTCGACGGCGGTGCGGGCGAATTCGCTCGCCAGGTCACGGGCAATCTCCAGCGGCGTCCTGCGGGTGCAGAGTAAGTTGACCGTCACGCGTGAATACCTCGTTGCTTAATAGTCGAGCGTGTTTGAGTGGGTTTATTCAACTGTTGATAGAGCAAGAGCCATACCAAGTAAAAACACGCTGGAAACTTGCGGTTCCGTGGTTACGGGCTGGGCCGACTATTATCAAAAGCACAACTTTTGTTGCGCAGGTGTTGGGATTCGGACAGTTGCGCCAAGGCCCGCGTGGCCTGGCGCCGGTTATGCTTTTATCGATTAAGCATATAAGTAATTTGTCTTTTTAACGGTTGTTGGGAATCGAACATTTCGCCAGCAAAGTGTTGCGCCTGTGCCGATTAAATACGGTTGTGGTCCCGTGTTTATTGATGTTTTGACGTGGCACGAACCCTGCAAAGTTGGATTCAGAGCGCGACTATACAAATAGATGCTCCAACTAATTAGAGACCCCAGGAGTATTTAATCCATGCGGCAACTGTTTGAACCACGCGCTCGTCGTTTTGAGTCACTGGCCACCGCGTCCAGCCTTGGTGTGCTGTTGATGCTGATACACGGCGCGGCCTTTGCGGCCCAGACCGACCCGACCCTGGCCACGGTGGTGGTCACCGGCGCCGAGGCTACCGAAGCGCAAAAGGCCGAAAAGCAGCTGGCCAAGGTGCCCGGCAAAACCGCGGTGATCGACAACCGCAAGATCGAGCAGGGCCGGGCGGCGAACGCCGAGGACGTGCTGGCGTTGCAGCCGGGAGTATTCGCCCAGGCCACCAGCGGCTCGGGCGCCAACAAGATTTCAATCCGGGGTTCGGGCCTCAACACCTTCTATCAAGGCTATGTGCTGGGGATCAAATTCCTCTACGACGGCCTGCCGTTGACCGGCCCCGGCGGCACCCAGGAAGACATGCTGGACATGGCCTCCGTGGACCACACCGAAGTGCTCTACGGCGCCAACGCCTTCCGCTATTCGGCGTTGTCTCTGGGCGGCGCGATCAACTTCGTGAGCAAGACCGGCCGCACCGATCCGGGCAATTACGCACGCTTCGAAGCGGGCAGCTTCGGCTATCGCAAGCAGCAACTGAGCACCGGCGGTGTAGAGGGGGACAACGACTACTACGTCAGCATCCAGCACAACGA
This sequence comes from Pseudomonas sp. SED1, assembly GCF_034044025.1. Taxonomy (NCBI): domain Bacteria; kingdom Pseudomonadati; phylum Pseudomonadota; class Gammaproteobacteria; order Pseudomonadales; family Pseudomonadaceae; genus Pseudomonas; species Pseudomonas sp. SED1. The sequence continues at coordinate 6,244 of NZ_JAXCIS010000126.1, read as the reverse complement.
GCGCGACGGTTATCAGGACAACACGCCGAACAAAGGGCAGGGGATCGTCGCCAACTTCGGCCACGTGTTCAGCCCACAACTGGAGACGCGCTTCTACATTCGCTACAAGGAAGAGACCCTGAGCCAGGGCAATACCCTGACCAAATACCAGCTCAAGCACGACCCTACGAGCAACCTCGTGCCCATCGGGCGCAAGAAGGACGGCTCGACCCTGCTGGGCAGCACCACCACCTACACCTTCGATGACAATGCCAAGCTCGAAGTCGGCCTGGGCTACAACGACTACCCGCTGGACAACGGCTGGCGTTACTCGCCAACACCCCAGGAATGGCGCTCCCAGGACGTCAACCTGACCCTGCGCTACCTGCGCACCGCCGACACCTTCTTCGGCCTGCGCAGCGACAGCAGCGTGACCTTCAGCAACACCCTGGCGTACCTCGCCGATGTGAAATCCCACAGCAAGGCCACCGGCATCACCCAGCAGAAAACCAACTACACCGGCTCCCGGGACACGGTGTTTTCCCTTGGCAACGAACTGCAACTGAACGACCGTACATGGCTGTCCACCGGGCTGTCGCTGATTGATATCAAGCGCAAGGCGCAGATCGAATACAGCACCAGCACCAATACCAGCGCGTTCCCCAGTGGCGTCGAATACGACGAGACCGACGTCGCCCCGCGCATCGGCCTGCGCTACCAGCTGACCCCGGAATTCGAAGTGTTCGGCAACGTCAGCCGCTCGGTGGATCCACCCGTTACCTGGCAGTTGGGCAGCACCGGCACACCCTACATCCGCGATGTGCGCCCGCAAAAGGCCAACACCGTGGAGTTTGGTATTCGCGGCGGCCACGGCATTTTCGACGGCAGCCTGACGGTCTACCGGTCGTGGGTGCAGAAAGAACTGTTGTCGGTTGTGGTGCGCCAGGCAACCGCCACCCAGGACCAGTTGGTGGCCACCTCCAACGGCAGCGCAACGATTCACCAGGGCATTGAAGCCGGCTTGAATGCGCAACTGTGGGACGGCGGCAACGGCGACACCGTGACCTTGCGCCAGGCCTACACCTTCAACGACTTCCACTATCGCAATGATGGGGTGTTCGGCGACAACCAGTTGCCGGGCTTGCCGCGTCAGGTCTACCAGGCGGAGCTGGAGTATCGCCAGGGCAGCGGTTTCTACGCGCAGCTCAACGCCAGGGCGGCGTCCAGCTATTACGTCGATTTTGCCAACTCCCTGAGTGCCCCGTCCTACACGTTGTGGGGCGCCAAGGTGGGCTACGAGGCCCCGAGCAAGAAGTGGGAAGTGTTCGTCGACGCGCGCAACCTGACCAACAAGCGCTATGCCACGGCCACCAACACCGCGTACGACGCCAAGGGCCAGGACTCGGCCAACTTCTATGTAGGGGATGCGCTCAACGTGACCACGGGGGTTGCGTTTCACTTTTGATGGCAGCACCACGACCTGACAGGCAAAGCAAATCCAGTGTGGGAGCTGTCGAGCCTTAGCGAGGCTGCGATGGCATCACCTCGGTGTACCTGAAGCACCGAGGTGCCCGCATCGCAGGCAAGCCAGCTCCCACACTGGATTTTTGTAGTGGCTGGAGATTCAGTTCTGCGGCCGCTGCTTGGTCGAATCCAGCTCGGCCTTTTTGCCGGTGCTGATCTCGGTGATCAGCGCCGACTTGGCGATTGCAAAGTCAAAGGTGTCCTGCATCTTGGCGATCGCATCGGTCGCCGTGCCGTTCAGCCCACCATTGGCTGCCCAGTCGAAGTTCCACACCCCGGACAGGTTATCGGCACCCGCCACGTCATGGGTTTCGATCGCGGTGAACACGTCGGGATGGCGTTCCATGTACTGGGCCGCAGCGCTCACATCGGCGGGGACCTTGCCCGAAGCATTGCTGGCCAACTGTGAAAGCTCTTGCTTGGTAATTGCCGACTTGCCCGACTGGCGCATGTAATCGGCGATCACCTTGCTCGACTTGGAAATATTCAACTTGTCGTCGAATACCGACGTCGAGGCTTTTTGAGTGGTCGGTCCGCCACCGGCGGGTGTTACGGTAGTAGACATCGGCGCTGCTCCCTCAATGAATTGGATGACATCGAAGCCGACGTTAGCATGGGCAATTGGCCATTTATCGTCGGCTTCACAACAATTCGCAGCGGCCGGAAAATTTCACAGCGTTTCGCACAGGGAAGGGATGGTGTTCAGGACGAATCAAGGGCAAAGCCGGTTTGCCGGGTTTTTCATCAGCCGCAATTTTTCACTTTTATGGCTGGGCCAGGCGCTCTCGTCCTTCGGCGAGTTCGTGCTGGAGAGCACGATCATCGTCTGGCTGGTGACCGATCTGTTCCGCGACAGCGCCTTCCTGCCCAGCGCCGTGGGCCTGGCGGTGGCGGCCTCGGCGATCCCGCGGGTGCTGGTGGCGCCATTGGCGGGTGCCTGGGTCGACCGGCTGCCTGCGCTCTACGTGATGATCACGGCTGATGCTATCCGGGTGATCAACTTCCTGATTTTTATCCTGATCTATTCGCTGTCCGGCCTCGATCAGGTGCAAGTGTTCGCCGGCGTGCTGCTGTTGCTGGTGATGAACAGCAGCGCCGCGCAGTTCTTCAACCCGTCCCGGCAGGCGGTCATGCAAGTGATCATTCCCGCTGAGCGGCGGGTGGAAGCGTCGGCCAAGACGATGTTTTCCCTCACGGGCATTTCGGTACTTTCCGCTTCCGTGGGCCCGGCGCTGTTTGTATGGGTGGGGCCGATCTGGGCGTTGCTGATCAATGTGCTGGCGTTCAGCTGTTCAGCGCTATGTATCCTGGCCACCCGAGGGCTGGGTACAGCGTTGCCGGTAAAGCGCAGTTCATTTTGGCGCGGATTGTTCGACGGGCTGCGGTTTTCCTGGGGGCATCCGGCAATTCGCACCCTGCTGACCGGCGTGGCGTTGTACGGGGTTTCCCTGGGCATCAATAACGTCGTTTTGTCGTTGTATGCCTTCAAGACCCTGGGCCTGAGCCCGCGTGAATATGGCCTGGTACTCGCCGCATTCCCCGTCGGCGGGCTGATGGCGGCCTTTCTCGTTCGGCCGCTGTTGAAGGCCTTGAGCATTCGACGCGCGTTCACCGTGGCGCTGTTGTGCCTGGGGTTGAGCTACCTGGGCTATGCGTTGCATCCGCCGTTTTACCTGGCCTGGGTGCTGATGTTCTGCTACGGGCTGTGCTTTTCGGTGTTTGCCATGGTGCAGGGGCCGATGCTGCAAGAGGCCGTGCCAGCAGGCTATATGGGCCGAGTCTCCGCGACCGTGACGCCGGTGCTGGCCATTGCCTCGCTGACCGGCACCCTGGTGTGTTCCCAGACGCTCAACCTCGTGCAAGGTGTGGATGTGTACGGCGGCTACATCGTTATCGCGGCGGGCTTGCTGCTGACGGGAGGTGGATTGATGCTGCTCGGTCAACGTGCCGGCAAACACCAAGTCGCCCGCTCAAAGTGACTCGCCCGCATCCAGCTTTGCCAGCAGCCTCTGGCCCCGGTTCCACAGCGCGTCCTGCTTGGATTCGGGCATCCGGTCGAGATTCTTGTAGAGCATGGCCATGCGCTGATTGCCCCGCAGCAGGTCGCCATGGCGCATCAGAAAGTGCCAGTAAAGCGCATTGAATGGGCAGGCATTGTCAGCGGTACTTTCAGTGACTTTGTACGCACAGTCGCGGCAGTAGTCCGACATGCGCTTTATGTATTGGCCGCTCGCGCAATAAGGTTTGGAACCCAGGTAGCCGCCATCCGCATGCATGACCATGCCCAAGGTGTTGGGCAGCTCGACCCAGTCGAAAGCGTCCATGTAGATCGCCAGGTACCACTCGCATATCTGGCTGGGCACGATGCCGGCCAGCAGGGCGAAATTGCCGGTGACCATCAGCCGCTGGATGTGATGGGCATAGGCATGTTTCAGGCTTTGGCCGATCGCCTGGCGCATGCAGTTCATTTGCGTCTCGCCCGTCCAGTAGAACTCCGGCAGCGGGCGGCTGTTGCCGAATGCATTGCCAGCGGCGTAGTCCGGCATCTTCAGCCAGTACACGCCGCGTACGTATTCACGCCAGCCAATCAGTTGGCGGATAAACCCTTCGGCGGCATTCAGCCCGATGCTGCCCGACCAATAGGCTGCCTCCACGTCGCTGCACAGTTGGCGCAGGTCCAGAAGGCCGATGTTCAGCGCCGCGCTGATACGGGCGTGAAACAGGAACGGCTCGTCGCTGGCCATGGCGTCCTGGTAGTCGCCGAACCCGGCCAGGCCGTAATCCAGAAAGTAACCCCACAACGCCTGAGCGTCGGCGTGGGTTACCGGGTAATCGAAGGTGTCCAGTTCGCCGTAGTGGCTGCTGAAGTGTTGACCCACCAGCGCCAGCACGTCCTGGGTGATGGAGTCTGAACTGAAGCGCGCCGGGTAGGGCGCTTTGGTGCCCTTGGGCAGCGCCTTGCGGTTGTCTGCATCAAAGTTCCAGGCGCCGCCGACCGGCGTGCCGTCACCGTTGAGCAATAGCCCGCTCTTGCGGCGCATCTCCCGGTAGAAGAACTCCATGCGCAGCTGTTTTTTGCCGCTGGCCCAAGTAGCGAACTCGTCACGGCTGCACAGGAAACGGCTGTCGGCATGCCACTGGATCGGCAAGCCGCAGTCTTTCAGGGATTGTTCCAGGCGCCAGTCGCCGCATTCGGTCAGGTGCAGTTCCCGTGGCTGCATCAGCGACTGCCAGCGCTTCAACTCACCCGGTACCGAGCCGGTGTTTTGCGGGTCATCAAGGGCGACGTACTGCACCCGAATACCGCGTTGCTGCAACGCTTCGGCAAAGTGGCGCATGGCGCTGAAGATCAGGACGATTTTTTGCGGATGGTGGGGTACATGGCTGGCTTCCTCCATGACCTCGACCATCAAGACGGCATCGTGCTGGCTGTCCAGCCGGGCCAGTGAGGCCAGGTCAAACGACAACTGATCGCCCAGCACCAGGCACAGGTTTCTAACGGCCTTGGTCACCAGGGCGCTTCCAGGGAAAAGGGCGTTCGCAGTGCCTCAATGGGCCCTTCACGCCGGCCGCACATTTCATCATGTACGCACTGATGCACCAGGGTGCAGGGGAATGCAGGGACTGATTGCAATACGTCACGCAGGTGGTTGACGGAGCGAAAGTGCAGGGGCTTTGCCGCGGCGTCCAGCAACGTGAACTCGCCATGGTCCAGCCGGACGCGCGCCAGATAGAAACCGCCTTCCAGGGAGAGCAGTTCCATTTCACGTACATCGCCTTGGGTGGCCAGTTGGGTCAGGGTTTGCAGGTTCATGATTCACTCCTTGCCGGTCAGGGTTGCGAAGACTGGCGACGGAAGAACAGCGTCACCTGGCCCACTTCGACGCCCAGCTTGGACATGCTGGAGCGATTGATCAGCGTGTCTTCGTCCATCAGGTACATCCAGTCGTCGAGGCTCACTTCGTAGACGGAGCCGTCCACCGGCAGGCTCAAGATGTAGCGCCAGCGCAGTGCGTTGCCGGCCACTTCGCCCTTGGCTTCACCAACCACGTCGTCGGCGCGGCCGCGCCAGTGGTTCGGGCCGTCGGGGGTCAGGGTCCAGACGCGCTTTTGGCGAGTGCCGTCGCTGTAGAGAAAGCGTTCGTCGAGAATCAGGTTCTCGCCCTCGCGGCGGCTGGCGATATTCACTTCGAAACGCTTGGCGACTTCACCTGAGCGCTTTTCGAATATTCCCCAGGCCTTGACCGGTTTGCTGAAGAAGCGCACCAGGTCCAGTTGGGGTTGCTGGTCGGCATAGTGTTTTACATCGACGCTGCCACAACTGCTCAGGCCGAGCACAAGGGCCAGCGAAACCAATAGACGGGTCATTGCGGTTCTCCCTGAGAGGGCTTGATACAGATGAAGCCTCGATAGCTGATACTTGTACAAAATAATAAAATTGTACAGGTATTTAGAGGGGGACCTGAACGTTGTTGCCCACGTTCCTGATCGACGGCTGGGTAAGACCGTTGGGCCGAAGCGGCACTGTGTACCTGGCCATTGCCGATGTGGAAGGCAGACTTCGGGCGTGGGCTGAGTACATATCCGTTATTTAGGTAACGGCGGCTTATGGTTCCGCTCTTACAGCGGGTCACTTTTGGCAAACGCCCGGAATGCCGGCCCAGCCAAAAGTAACCAAAAGGTCTTCGCCCCACCACTCGGTGCCTCGCTTAGGCTCGGCATGCCCGCACTCCGGCCCGGC
>NZ_JAXCIS010000125.1:0-2914 GCF_034044025.1 Pseudomonas sp. SED1 | reverse complement strand
ACATTTGTCCTGCGGCGTTCTAGAAAGTGGCGTTTTCTTCTGTGGAGTACATCCACCGCATCAACGAATGCCGGCCACTGATGCCCATCTTGATCGCTGCCCGCTTGAGGTAGCTTTCGATGGTGTTGACCTTCAACGCCAACTGTTCCGCCAGTTCCGGCGCAGTACGCCCGGCCAGCAACCCCACGCACACCTCCAGCTCACGGCTGGACAGGGCCAGCCCCGATTGCGCGAGGCGTTCTTCAAAGCGTCGGCGCAAGGTGTCGATGCCTGGTTGCTGCGGCGCTTCACTGTCCGGGCTGCTGGGTTGCAGGGCGCTGATGTGCTTTTCAACCATCGGCAGCAGCAAGGAGGAGAAGTCTTGCAGGATGATCCGCTCCTGCTGGGAAAAACTTTCGGAGGGGTTCGAGCGATACACCGACAGCACGTAGCTGACGTCATCCTTGCGCCGGGTCAGGTGCAATTGTGCGGCGGCCTGGGCTTCGTCGAGCCCGGGCGCCGGGTCGGTATACACCGGGCTGATCCCCAGCATTCGCGAACTGCCGGCTTTGCGCGGAGCGTGTTCCCTTGGGCTCACGGGCATTTGGGTGATGTGCGTGGCGTCGACCGCCAGTTGGGTGAGGATCAGGTCATGCAGCATGCGCGGGAAATGTCGGCTGCCGGTGCTGGCGATGACTTTGCCAATGTGGGGAAACAGGTGTGAGTTCATCATTTCATCCATGAGTTTCAATGAGGGCGGCGTACAGGGCAGTGATCTCCATGACTGCCGCCTCGTATGCTAGTACAGGCTTTCGCAAACGGGCCAATGAATGGATCAAATTTTTTGCAGTGCAGGGCGCAACGGGAAAAGCCCGACCTTTTCAGGCCGGGCTATTGGTAAACGTCGCGCCTGGTTATGAATTTACCTCAAGCGTGATGAACGTTTTGCTGCACAACCCTGGATTTCGGTTTCAGGGCACAGGCGTGCAGTGCCTGCTCAACGTCCGCCAACAGATCGGCGACATCCTCAAGGCCCGCCGAGAGCCGCACCAGCCCTTCGGAAATCCCGTGGTGGGCGCGTTGTTCCGGGGTGTAGGTGGAGTGGGTCATGCTGGCCGGGTGCTGGGCCAGTGACTCGGCGTCCCCCAGGCTCACCGCCCGGGTGAACAGCTTGAGGGCGTTCATGAATTGCCGGCCCATCTCGATGCCGCCCTTGAGTTCAAACGCGATCATGCCGCCGGACTGCTTCATCTGCCGGGCGGCCAATTCGTATTGGGGGAAGGAACGCAAGCCGGGGTAAGTCACCCATTCCACCAAGGGATGGGCCTGCAAGGCTTTGGCGATGGCCAGGGCGTTGCTGCAATGGCGGTCCATGCGCAGGGCCAGGGTTTTGAGGCCGCGCATCAGCAGGGCGGCATCCTGAGGCGACATCACCGCACCGGTCAGGTCCTTGAGCCCTTGCAGGCGAATGCGCTGGGCCAGGGCCTGGCTGCTGACGGCGATGCCGGCAGTGATATCGCCGTGGCCGCTGAGGTATTTCGTCGCCGAGTGCACCACCACGTCGGCACCCATTTCCAGCGGGCGTTGCAGGTAGGGCGTGCAGTAGGTGTTGTCCACCACCACCGTGATGCCGGGTTGCTGGTGGGCGATTTCGGCGACGGCGGCGATGTCCACCAGTTGCAGGTTGGGGTTGGCCGGGGTTTCGAAATAGATCATGCGCGTGGCCGGGTTGATGGCCTCGCGCAGGGCGGCCAGGTCGGTGAGGTCGACGTGGCGCACCTTGATGCCGAATTCGCCGATGCCGTGATGCAGCAGGGCGAAGGTACAGCCGTAGAGGGTCTGGCTGACGATGATCTCGTCGCCGGGACGCAGCAGGGTCCAGAACGTCGCGGCAATAGCGCCCATGCCGGAGCTGAAGGCTACGGCGGCTTCGCCGTTTTCCAGGGTGGCCATGCGCGCTTCCAGCAGGGCCAGGGTGGGGTTGGAGATGCGGGTGTAGAAGTGCCCGTTCTCTTCACCAGCAAAGCAGGCGGCACCGTATTCGGCGGTGGGGAAGGCGAAGGTGGCCGATAGATAGATGGGTGGCACGAGGGCGCCGTGGTGGTCCTGGGGATCGTAGCCGTGGTGGATGGCACGGGTGGAAAAGCCGAACGTATTGTGTTTATTTTTCATGGTCGGACGCTCCTTATTTCCTACAATGCTATGCTTATAATCGCGGCTGAACGTTCCATAGTTTGCTGGGAAAAGCCGGTAGATTGGGATGAAAAACAATAAAAACGACGTTTTGAGGCAAGGTATGCCCATGAATTTGGATCGGACTGACAAGGCGCTTTTAAACGCCTTGCAGGGCAATGCGCGGTTGACGGTGGCGGAGTTGGCGGAGCGGGTGTCGCTGACTACTTCGCCGTGTTGGCGGCGGGTGAAAAACCTTGAGGACAGCGGGGTGATCGGGGGGTATCAGGCGATCTTGTCGCCCAAGGCGCTGGGGTATGGGGTGACGGCGTTTGTCAGCATCATGATGGACACGCACTCCCGCGAGATTGCTCGGGCGTTTGAGCAAAGGTTGCTGGAGATTCCCGAGATTGTGGCGTGTCATAACGTTTCGGGGCGGTATGATTTTTTGTTGGAAGTGGTGGCGAAGGATTTGGAGTCGTTTGGGGAGTTTGCGCGGGAGGTGTTGCAGAGTTTGCCGTGTGTTAAGGAGATTTATTCGAGTTTTTCTTATAAGTCGGTGCGGCCGTTGCGGGTGATTCCGCTTCCTGAGTGATTGACGGTGTACATATCCGTTATTTAGGTAACGGCTACCTATGGTTCCGCTCTTACAGCGGGTCACTTTTGGCAAACGCCCGGAATGCCGGCCCAGCCAAAAGTAACCAAAAGGTCTTTGCCCCACCACTCGGTGCCTCGCCTTGGCTCGGCATGCCCGCACTCCGGC
>NZ_JAXCIS010000124.1:0-25009 GCF_034044025.1 Pseudomonas sp. SED1 | reverse complement strand
GCGAGGTGCCGACAGGCGGGGCAGAGCGTTTTGGTTACTTTTGACTGGGCCGGCATTCCGGCTTTTCAAAAGTGACCCGCTGTAAGAGCGGAACCCTAAGTAGCCGTTACCTAAAAAACGGATATACACACAACAGCCACGTAAAGATTCCGTATAGATTCAACCCCAGCCATAACGTTTATGTCGTCTCTATTGAGCAACTAATCCCCCCTCCACTACTGTGAACTCCACACCAATCACCCCCGTAGGAAGTCATCGTGGAAAGTTCAACTTTAGGCATGATCGTCCTCTCAATGATCGCCCTGTTCGGCGCCGCCGCCTTCTGCTTCGAACAACTCGCCACCCGCGAATCAAAGAAAAAGAAAGCCAAATAAGCTGATCATCAAAAGCAGCAGAACCCCAGACTTTCAAGGGATACCCCACCCCCGGGCTATCCCTTGTTTTCGTTCGTCCACCACAAAACTATCTATACACCGTCTCAATACCCACGCCCGCAATCAGTGCCCGAACTTGATACCCAACCTCTTAACCTCCCCGCGTCCGCAATCGCGGCTTATTAATCAGGGGAGTTCCACCGTGCTCACACTCAAGTTCATCTATATCGCCAGCGGCCTATGCGCCGTCGGGCTGTTCGCTTATCTGGGCTACGCCCTCATTCGCGCCGAAAAGTTCTAGGGAGCCCGCCATGTACGACGTGATTTTTGTAGGCCTCTCCCTGGTGTTTTTCGCCACGACAGCCATGGCCATTGTCGCCATGGGCAAGATTTGAACGGAGCCTCGACATGCTAAGCACTTTGCTGGAATTTGCGCTGGTCCTGGGGTTGATGACCGGCCTCGCCGTGCTGATGGGCAAGTGGCTGACCCGGGTCTTTACCGGAACCCGCCACGCCCTGCCGGAACGTTATACCTATCGCCTGCTGGGCATCGACCCACTGGAAACCATGGGCTGGGCCCGCTACGGTTCGGCCCTGCTGCTGTCGAACGCGGCGATGATGCTGCTCGGCTATATCATCCTGCGGCTGCAAACCGTCATGCCGATCAACCCGCTCGGGCTGGCCGCGCAAACCCCGGACCTGGCGTTCAACACCGCCGCGTCCTTTATCACCAACACCAACTGGCAGGCGTACTCGGGCGAAACCAGCCTGTCGAACTTCAGCCAGATGGCGGTGATTACGTTCCTGATGTTTGTCGGCGCTACCTCGGGCGTGGTCGCCGCTGCGGGGTTTATCCGTGGCTTGAGCCGCTCAAGCTCGGCGGATATCGGCAACTTCTGGGTCGACTTCACCCGCACCCTGTACCGCGTGATGCTGCCGCTGTGCGTGGGCATGGCCTTGGTATATGTGTGGCAAGGCATGCCGCAGACCTTTTCCTCCCAAGCCCTGGCCACAACGCTTGAAGGCGCGCAGCAACAACTGATTGTCGGCGCCGTGGCGAGCTTTGAATCGATCAAGCATATCGGCACCAACGGCGGTGGCTTCTTCAGCATGAACGCCGCGCACCCGTTCGAAAACCCGACGCCACTGACGAACGCGCTGCACATCCTCAGCATGTTGCTGATCCCGTCGGCGCTGACCTACACCTTCGGCAGCATGCTGCTGCAACGCCGTCAGGGCTGGGTGTTTTTCGGTACCTTCCTGGTGATGTTTATCGGCTTCCTCGCACTGGTGTATGGCGCCGAGCAAAACGGCAACCCGCTGCTGACCCAGGCCGGTGCCAACCAGACGCTGTCCATCGAGCAAAGCGGCGGCAATATGGAAGGCAAGGAGCTGCGTTTCGGCATCGCCGACAGCAGTCTGTTTATCGCCACCACCACCGCGGCCACCACCGGTTCGGTCAACGCGATGCACGACTCATTGACCCCCATGGGTGGCTTCGTGCCCCTGGCGCAGATGATGCTCAACTGCGTGTTCGGCGGCGACGGTGTGGGCTTTATCAACCTGATCCAGTACGCGCTGCTGACGGTGTTTCTGGTGGGCATGATGATCGGCCGCAGCCCGGAATTCCTCGGCAAGAAGATCGAGGCCCGGGAGATGAAACTGGTGATGCTCTCGGTGCTCGCGCACCCCATCAGCATCCTCGGTTTCACCGCCCTCGCCGCCCTGTGGCCCGACACCATGGCCAGCCTGAATAACCTCGGCCCCCACGGTTTCAGCGAGGTGCTCTACGCCTACACCTCGGGCACCGCCAACAACGGTTCGGCGTTCGCCGGGCTGAACGCCAACACGCCGTTTTTCAACACCACCATTGGCCTCGCGATGCTGGTCGGGCGCTTCTTCACCATGCTGCCGATGCTCGCTGTAGCCGGTTCCCTGGCGATGAAAAAGACCGTGCCTGCCGGTGCCGGGACCATTCCCACCGCAACCCCGCTGTTCATGGTGCTGGTGGTGTTTGTGGTGCTGGTAGTCGGCGGACTGACTTTCCTGCCGGCGCTCGCGCTCGGCCCGCTGGTGGAGCAACTGCAGTTGCTGTCCGGCCAGACGTACAACTAAGGACACGTTGATGACGACTCAATCGATATTCAAAGGGCTGTTGCGCCCGGTGCTGGTTTCGGCGGTGTTTTTCATGGCGCTGACCGGCCTCGCCTACCCGATCTTCACCACCTTTGCCGCGCAGTTGCTGTTCCCGTTCCAGGCCCAGGGTTCGCTGATTGAACGCGACGGCCTGGTGATCGGCTCGGCGTTGATCGGCCAGGACTTCACCAAGCCCGGCTACTTCCACGGCCGCCCGAGCATGACCCTCGGCGCAGACCCGCAAGACCCGAGCAAAAGCGTGTCGCAGCCTTACAACGCCGGCTCCAGCGGCGCCAGCAACCTGGGCCCTACCAGCCAGAAACTGGTAGACCAGGTCGCAGCCCGAGCTAAAGCCTACCGCCAGGACAACGACCTCGCCGCCGACGCCCAGGTGCCGGTGGATGCGGTCACCGCTTCCGCCTCCGGCCTGGACCCACATATCTCCGTGGCCAACGCGCGCATCCAACTGGCTCGGGTCGCCCGCCTGCGGCAGATCCCCGAAGCCGATCTGCTGCAACTGGTGAACGAAAACACCGCCGCCCGCACCCTCGGTTTGCTCGGCGAACCACGAGTCAATGTGCTGCAACTCAACCTCGCGCTGGACGCCCGCCTGCCTTCGCGCCAGCCCTCCATTGCGGCCAGTGAGTAAGAGATTCCCCCATGATCAAGAATGCTCGTTTACCTCTGTTTGATCGCGCCATCGTGCTCACCGCTTGCGGGGATGCGTTCAAGAAACTGCTGCCCCAGGCGCAGTGGAAAAACCCGGTGATGTTCGTGGTGTACCTGGGCAGCCTTCTCACCACGCTGCTGTGGTTCCAGTCCCTAGGCGGCCAGGGTGAAGCCCCCAGCGGGTTTATCCTGAGCATCAGTTTGTGGCTGTGGTTCACCGTGCTGTTCGCCAACTTCGCCGAGGCCCTGGCCGAGGGTCGCAGCCGCGCCCAGGCCGCCAGCCTGCGGGGGATGAAACGCCAGACCCTGGCCAAACTGCTGCAGCAACCGAAGCACGGCGCGGCGTGGCTGCCGACCGAAGCGACGCTGTTGCGCAAGGACCAGGTGGTGCTGATCGAAGCCGGCGACCTGGTGCCGCTCGATGGCGTAGTGATCGAAGGCGTGGCCTCGGTGGATGAAAGCGCAATCACCGGCGAATCGGCACCGGTGATACGTGAAGCCGGCGGCGACTTTTCCTCCGTCACCGGCGGCACGCGGGTGTTGTCGGACTGGCTGGTGGTGCGCATCAGCGTCAACCCGGGTGAGTCGTTCCTCGACCGCATGATCTCGATGGTCGAATCCGCCAAGCGTCAGAAAACGCCCAACGAAGTCGCCCTGACAATTTTGCTGGTGGGCCTGACGCTGTTGTTCCTCCTGGTGATCGCGACGCTGAGCCCGTACTCGATCTTCGCCGTGGCCATGAGCGGCAGCGGCAGCGTGGTCAGCGCTACGGTGCTGGTGGCGTTGCTGGTGTGCCTGATCCCCACCACCATCGGTGGCCTGCTCTCGGCCATCGGCGTGGCGGGCATGAGCCGCATGATGTCGGCCAATGTGATCGCCACTTCTGGCCGTGCGGTAGAGGCGGCGGGCGACATCGATGTATTGCTGCTGGACAAGACCGGCACCATCACCCTGGGCAATCGCCAGGCCAGCAGTTTTCTTCCGGCGCCGGGCATCAAGGAAGCCGACCTGGCCGACGCTGCACAACTGGCGTCCCTGGCCGATGAAACCCCGGAAGGCCGCAGCATTGTGGTGCTGGCCAAGCAGAAGTTCGACATCCGTGCGCGGGACATCAATGCCCTCGGCGCAAGCTTTGTGCACTTCACCGCGCAGACTCGCATGAGCGGCGTCGACCTGCCCGAAGGCCGCGGTATTCGCAAGGGTGCGGCGGATGCCATCCGCAGTCATATCGAAGCGTTGGGCGGGAGTTTTCCGGCAGCGTTGCAGGCCAAGGTCGACGAAGTGTCGCGACGCGGCAGCACCCCGCTGGTGGTGTCCGACGGTTCAAAAGCACTCGGCGTGGTAGAGCTAAAGGACGTGGTCAAGGGCGGCATCAAGGAGCGCTTCGCCGAACTGCGGCGCATGGGCATCAAGACCGTGATGATCACCGGCGACAACCGCCTGACCGCCGCCGCGATTGCGGTGGAAGCCGGCGTGGATGACTTCCTCGCCGAGGCCCGCCCGGAAGACAAGCTGCAACTGATCCGCGACTACCAGGCCCAGGGCAAGCTCGTGGCCATGACCGGCGACGGCACCAACGACGCCCCGGCACTGGCCCAGGCCGACGTGGCGGTGGCGATGAACAGCGGCACCCAGGCGGCGAAAGAAGCCGGCAACATGGTCGACCTCGACAGCAACCCGACCAAGCTGATCGAAGTGGTCGAAGTGGGCAAGCAGATGCTGATGACTCGTGGTGCACTGACCACCTTCAGCGTGGCGAATGACGTGGCGAAGTACTTCGCGATCATCCCGGCGGCGTTTGTCGCGACCTATCCGCAGCTCGGCGCGCTGAACGTGATGCACCTGACCAGCCCCAACTCGGCGATTCTCAGCGCGGTGATTTTCAACGCGTTGATCATCGTGGCGCTGATTCCTCTGGCCCTGCGCGGCGTGACTTACCGGGCGATTGGCGCGGCGGCGTTGCTCAATCGCAACCTGCTGATCTATGGCCTGGGCGGGGTGCTGGTGCCGTTTGCCGGGATCAAGCTGATTGACATGGTGCTGACCGCGTTAGGTCTCGTGTAGCACCCGATCCACTGTAGGAACGAGCTTGCTCGCGAAGGGCGTCAACGATAACGCGGGAAACCTGACACCCAACGGCGCTCTCCGGTTTTTCGCGAGCAAGCTCGCTCCTACAGTCCATTTGAGGAATGACATGCCCGCATTAAACGAAGAACGCCCCGACCCCGACGCCCTCCTCGCCCGGGTCCAGCAGGAAGAACAGGCCGCCTTGCGCGGCAAATTGCGTATCTACTTCGGCTCCAACGCCGGGGTGGGCAAGACCTGCGCCATGCTCGACGCGGCGCAACGGGAAGTCAGCCTGGGGCGCGACGTACTCGCCGGCGTGGTGGAAACCCACGGCCGCCAGGAAACCGCCGAGCTGCTCAACGGCCTCGAACAACTGCCCCGCGCCCACCGTGTGCACCGCGACTTTGCCCTCACCGAATTCGACCTCGATGCCGCCCTGCAACGCCATCCCGCCGTGGTGCTGGTGGATGAACTGGCCCACAGCAACGTGCCCGGCTCACGCCACCCGAAACGCTGGCAAGACGTGGAAGAACTGCTCAGCGCCGGCATCGATGTGTGGACCACCCTCAACGTCCAGCACCTGGAAAGCCTTAACGATCTGGTCAGCGGGATCATCGGCATTCGCGTACGGGAAACCGTACCGGACCATGTGTTCGACAACGCCCACGAAGTGGTCGTCGTGGACCTGCCGCCGGATGATCTGCTGCAACGCTTGAAGGACGGCAAGGTGTACCTGGGCCCCCAAGCCGAGCGCGCGTCGCGGCATTTTTTTCGCAAGGGCAACCTGTTGGCCCTGCGGGAACTGGCACTGCGCCGCACCGCCGACCGGGTCGACACGCAGATGCGCGTGTACCGTCGCGAACAGTCGATCAAGACCCTGTGGCCCGCCCGCGAGCGGTTGCTGGTAGGCGTGGCCGGTGACGCCGGTGATGAGCGCCTGGTGCGCGAAGCCGCGCGTCTGGCGCAAAAGCTCGAGGCGGACTGGATCGTGGTGCACGTCGCCTCCGCCCAGGGGCGCGGCGCCAAGCGCTACCTCACAGCGATGAAAACCCTGGCCCTGGCCAGCGAGTTTGGCGCCGACACCGCAACATTGCCGGGCATGGACGTCGCCGAAGCGCTGGCCGCCTGCGCCCGGGAACACAACGCCAATCGCCTTGTGCTCGGCCATCATCCGCGCCGGGCATGGCGGTTCTGGCACCAGTCGGTGGGCGACCGGATCAGCCGCCACCATCCGCAGATCGACCAGATCGTGATTGCCCACGGCGTGTTGCCGGGCACTGTTCCTGCCATTGAAAAACCCACGCCAGCGCCCGGCAGAACCCTGGCCTACCTCTGGGCCACCCTCGCCTGTTTCACCGCCAGCGCCATCGCCTCGCTGCTGCTGCAAGTGTTCGAGCTGGCCAACGTGGTGATGCTGTTCCTGCTCACGGTGGTGCTGGTGGCCCTGCGTTTTGGACGCGGCCCCGGCGTGTGGGCGGCGATGCTGGCGGTGCTGTGTTTCGACTTCTTTTTCGTCCAACCGCGCTACTCATTTACCGTCAACGACACCCAGTATTTTTTCACTTTCGCGCTGATGCTCGGCATCGCCCTGATCACCGGGCAACTCACCGCACGCCTGCGCCACGAAGCGCGCACCGCCGCCGCTCGAGAACGCCGTGCAACCTCACTGGCACGCCTGGCCCGGGACCTGTCGGCGGCGTTGACCGTGGAGCAGATCAGCGAAGTGGCGCTGCGCACCTTCAGCGGCGTGTTCGAAGCACGGGTCGGCCTGGCCTTGCCGGACGCCGCCGATGGTGTGCACAGCGTGGGGGCGGGCGGGTTGCCGATCGACGACAGCATCGCTCAATGGACCTACGATCACGGCCAATCCGCCGGCCAGGGCACCGACACCTTGTCCGCCGCCAAGGGTTGCTACCTGCCGCTCAAGGCGCCGATGCGCGTGCGCGGCGTGCTGGTGCTGGAACTGGCGCAAAGCGAACGCCTCAACGAGCCCGAAGAACGCCGCCTGCTGGAAGCCTGCATGAGCCAACTGGCGATTGCCCTGGAGCGCGTGCACTTTGTCGAAGTGGCGCAAAGCACGTTGGTGCAGATGGAAGGCGAGAAGATGCGCAACACCTTGCTCGCGGCGATTTCCCACGACTTGCGCACGCCCCTGACCACACTGATCGGCGCCGCCGACACCGCCCTGCCCCATGCACCGCCGGGCCCGCTGACCGAGTTGCTGCACGGTATCCATGAGCAGGCGACCTCAATGCAACGCCTGATCGAAAACCTGCTGGACATGGCCCGCATGCAAGAGCGCGGCGTGCGGCTCAACCGGCAATGGCATTTGCTGGAGGAAATCGTCGGCAGCGCCCTGCGCCAGTTGCGCGAACCACTGGCCCGGCATGTGCTGCACACAACGCTGGACCCGCAATTGCCGCTGGTGGAAGTCGACGCGCTATTGATCGAACGGGTGTTGGTCAACCTGCTGGATAACGCCGCCAAGTACACCCCGCCGGGCACAGTCATTACCGTGGCCGCCCGCGCCGTTTCGGACAGCATCCTGCTGGAAGTCAGCGACACTGGCACGGGCAGCGCGCCGGCCAATCTGTTCGAACCGTTTGCCCGTGGCCAACAGGAATCCTCGGTCGCCGGGATCGGCCTGGGGCTGGCCCTGGCCAAACGCATCGTCGAAGCCCACGGCGGGCGCATCGAAGCCAAACCCGGCCGCGAGTGCGGCATGCATTTCGTCATCACTTTACCGGCGGGCACCCCGCCCCCAATGGACGCCCTATGAGCACTGCACGCATTCTGATTGTTGAAGACGAGGCCAATATCCGCCGTTTTGTCGGCATTGCCCTGCAGGATGAGGGCTTCCAGGTGTTCGAGGCCGACAGCGTCAAGCGCGCGTTGATCCACGCCTCCAGCCGCCAGCCAGACCTGGTAATCGTCGACCTCGGCCTGCCGGACGGCGACGGCAAACAGTTGATCAGCGAGCTGCGGGGTTGGCTGGCGGTACCGATCCTGGTGTTGTCGGCGCGGGATCGCGAAGAGGAAAAAGTCGCCGCACTGGACGCCGGTGCCGATGACTACCTGACCAAGCCCTTCGGCGTGCCCGAGTTGCTCGCGCGCATCCGTGCGCAACTGCGTCGGCACGGGCAAACCGGCACCGTGGCAGCCACCAGCAAGGTGGCGTTTGGTGATATCGAAGTGGACCTGGCGACCCATGAAGTGTGGCGCCAAGGCCTGCCGGTGCACCTGACGCCCATCGAATACCGCCTGCTGTGCGCGATGATTCGCGGGCAGAGCCGGGTGCTCACCCATCGGCAGTTATTGCTCGAAGTGTGGGGCCTGGATTACGTGGACCGCGCCCACTATCTGCGGGTGCATATGGCGCATCTGCGGCAGAAGCTGGAGGCCGACCCAGCCCAGCCGCAGTACTTCATTACCGAGTTGCAGGTGGGCTACCGACTGGTGGGCTTGTGAACAGGTGCGCGGCAGCGAAGTCGACAAACACGCGGATCTTCGGCGAGAGATGCCGGCTGGACGGCCACAGCGCCCAGAACTGCCCCTGATCGTCGGAATCGCCGTCGAGCACGATTTCAAGCTGGCCCTGGGCGAGTGCTTCGCGGGCCAGGAAGTCTGGCACGTAGGCAATGCCATGGCCATCCATCGCGGCCCGGAGCATGGCTTCCATGTTGTTCAAGGTCAGGGCGGTGGGCAGGCGCAACTGGGTAACGGCCGGGTTGGCGGATAAGGTCCAGTCCATGATTTTTCCAGTGGTGGCGAAGCGGTAACGCAAACACGGATGATGCTCCAAATCGCTCAAGGACTCCGGCCGACCGTTGGCCCGAAGGTAATCGGGTGATGCACACAGCACAAACCTGAACGGTCCCAGTTTGCGGGCCATCAGGGTCGAGTCTGCCAGGCCGCCGCTGCGGATGACCACGTCGAAGCCCTCTTCGATCACGTCCACCAGGTGGTCGTTGAAATCCAGCTCCAGCTCGATCTCCGGGTAGGCTTTGCGGAACGCCATCATGTGGGGAAAGAGGAAGCGATAGCCGATGGTGGGCAGGCTGACCCGCAGCTTGCCCCGGGGCGCCTGCATCGCATGGGAAAGCATGGCGCGGGCGTCTTGCAAATCATCGAGAATTTTCCGACACCGTTCGTAGAACAGTAGGCCCTCGGCGGTGAGGCTGACCTTGCGCGTGCTGCGGTGCAACAGCCGCACATTCAGTGACGCCTCAAGCTTGGCGACATTCTTGCCTACCGCCGAGGCGGAAATCCCCATCGCCCGGGCCGCACCGGTGAAGCTCAAGGCCTCTGCCGTTTTGACGAAGGCGATCACGCCGCTCAGGTTATCGGTCATGTCATTGCATCCATAACGTCCGTTATGAACGGAATGTAAGCCCGTTTATCCGTGATTGCATCCTGATTAGAGTCTTTTAACCTTCAGAATCGCGGGAATATCCCTATGAACACTACAACCGAATCGTTGCCCGCCCATGGCCGATACTCCATCCTGGCCGCAATTTGCCTGGCTGCCCTGGTATTGCCCATGAGCTTTACCGGTGGCGCCGTCGCCACGCCTTTTATCGGCCAGGCATTTGCCGCCCAGCCCAGCCAACTGGCGTGGATCACCAACGCGTTCATGCTGAGTTTCGGCAGCCTGTTGATGGCCGCCGGCACCCTCGCCGACCTGTATGGGAGAAAGCGTCTTTTTTTGTGGGGCATGGCGCTGTTTACCGTGGTCTCCTTGTTGCTGGCAGTGGCACCGGGAATTTTCTGGCTGGATGTGTTGCGTGGTGTGCAGGGCGTCGCGGCAGCCACGGCACTGGCCAGTGGCTGTGCGGCGCTGGCACAGGAGTTTGACGGCCATGCACGTACCCGCGCCTTCAGTTTGCTGGGCACTACGTTTGGTGCAGGCTTGGCGTTTGGGCCATTGCTGTCGGGGGTGCTGATCGAGCACTGGGGCTGGCGCTCGATTTTTCTCGGCACCGCGCTATTGGCCGGTATTTCGCTGCTGTTTGCCGCGCCCAAAATGCGCGAAAGCCGCGACCCGCAAGCGCTGCGGCTGGACACATCAGGCGTACTGACGTTTTCCGCGATGCTGGTGGCCCTGACCACGGCGGTGATCCTTGCCCCGGAGCACGGCTGGTCATCGCTGCTGGTTGAATCTCTGCTGATAGCGGCGGCAGTGTTTTTGCTGGTGTTTATCCTCGTCGAAAATCACTCAAGCCAACCGATGCTGGAGCTGCGGCTGTTTCGCTTCCCGCGCTTTATTGGCGTGCAGCTCCTGCCGATCGGCACCTGTTACTGCTACATCGTGTTGATCGTGTTGCTGCCCCTGCGGTTTATCGGCGTGGAAGGCGCAAGCGCGCTGGACGCGGGTTTGATGATGCTGGCGTTGTCGGCACCGATGCTAGTGGTGCCGATGATCGCCGCAGCGCTGACGCGCTGGCTGTCGGCAGGTGTGTTGTGTGCCATTGGCTTGCTGATCGCAGCGGCGGGCCTGTGGGGATTAAGCCTGGCCCACCAGCCTGGGCAGACTGTCGCTGCGATGCTGGTCATCGGAATCGGCACCGGGCTGCCGTGGGGCTTGATGGATGGTTTGGCGATCAGCGTGGTGCCCAAGGAGCGTGCGGGAATGGCGGCGGGGATTTTCAATACCACCCGCGTGGCCAGTGAAGGCGTGGCGCTGGCGATTACGATGGCGGTATTGGGCGCATTGGTTGCGCACCACTTGCGCGGGAGCGCAGCGGCGGATGTTTCGGTGATTGCCCAAGCGCTGGTGATGGGCGATGTCCTGCAGGCCGGCACGACGATTCCGCTGGCGCAATTGCGCGCGGCCTACACGGCCGGGTTCAACACATTGCTCCAACTACTGGCCGGTTTCACGCTGGTCACGGCCTTGGTGGTCTTGGTGTTTTTACGGCGCCAGGATGCGCTGGATGGAAGCAATACGAAGAAAATGGAAGAATGCGCGCATGACTATTCCAAAAAAATGGCGTGACCAATTCCCCAACGCACTCATCGAGCCACAGACCATCGGCGAGTCGGGAGCCGACGTCTTCCGCCTGCGCTGCGGCAACGGTGAGGACCTGTTCCTGAAATCCGAGCCCATCGGCCCACTTGCCGAATTGCCCGACGAGATCAAGCGGCTGCGCTGGCTCCAGCAATCGAACTTGCCTGGGCCTGCCGTGCTGGATGTGCTCACGGAAAACCATCGCCACTGGCTGCTGATGAGCGCCGTCCCGGGGCAGGATCTGGCCAGCGCCAGCGACCTATCTGCGCCGCAGGTCATCCGCCTGGTGGCGAGCGCACTGCGCAGCCTGCACCAGGTGTCGATTGCACAGTGCCCGTTCGACCACTCACTGGAACACCGTATTGCGGCCGCCGGTAATCGCGTGAACGCAGGGCTGGTTGACGAGACCGACTTCGACGATGAACGCCTGGGCCGAACCGCCACGGATGTATTCGCCGAACTGCTGTCGACGCGCCCCGCCGCCCATGACCTGGTGGTGACCCACGGCGATGCCTGCCTGCCAAACTTCATGGCTGAGGGCGATCACTTCAGTGGTTTCATCGATTGCGGCCGCCTGGGCATCAGTGACCGTTATCAGGACCTTGCGCTGGCCGCTCGTAGCATCGAACGCAATCTCGGAGCGGCCTGGGTGGCGCCGTTCTTCGAGCAGTACGGCGTCGAACCCGATGAGCAGCGCATCGCGCTCTACTGCTTGCTGGACGAGTTTTTCTAAACCCAAACCCCAGACAGCAAAAAGCCCGCTCAATGAGCGGGCTTCTCGTGGTACCTGGCGTTCAGCGTTCCAGGTGACCGAATATGGCGCAGCGGACGGGACTCGAACCCGCGACCCCCGGCGTGACAGGCCGGTATTCTAACCGACTGAACTACCGCTGCGCGTAACACTGGAAGCGAATGGTGGGTGATGACGGGATCGAACCGCCGACATTCTGCTTGTAAGGCAGACGCTCTCCCAGCTGAGCTAATCACCCTTCACTTTCGGTGTGGGGCGCATTCTATAGCAATTTTTCGTAATGTCATGATTTAAATGCAATTTATTCAAAATATTTTGCCTTCGACCCTGCGAACCCCGCAAAACCGGCGTTTTGGGCGCAAACGCGAGTCTATTGCGTTTGCACAAGCCTTGGCCCCACAATTAACAATTATTCTCAATAACACCTGAGCTGCGCCTTATGTCTGTGGGTGAACCGCCGTTCCAACGGGAGATTACCGAGCTGTACAGCGAGCATCACGGCTGGCTGTTCACTTGGTTGCGCCGAAAACTGGGCTGCACCCACAACGCCGCCGACGTGGCGCAGGACACCTTTGCACGGATTCTGCACGCACGGGAGTCGGTGACCGGCATCCGCGAGCCCCGCGCCTATTTGAGCACCACCGCCAGGCGGCTGATCATCGACCAGGCCCGGCGCAAGCAGATTGAGCACGCCTACCTTCAGGAATTGATGCTGACGGTGGAAACCCTGGAAGGTTTTCAGTCGCCGGAACAGATCCACACCACCCTGGAAGCCCTTGAGCACATCGCCTTCATTCTTGAAGGCATGCACGACAATGTGCGTCAGGCGTTTGTGCTTTATTACCTCGAAGACCTGACCCAGCAGCAAATCGCCCGCCACCTGAAATTGTCGGAACGTACGGTACGCAAGTATTTGATCCAGGCCCTGCTGCATTGCAGCCACAGCGTGGATATCTGAACCGCACATGCCCGACTCCCGCCAACAGATCGACGAACAAGCCGCCGAATGGATGATTCGTCTGCACGAAGGCGAATTGACCGAGGCCCAGCGGCAGGCGTTCGAGCGCTGGAAGCAGCAAAGCCCGCAACACGCGGCTTCAGCGGCGCGCATGGAAGACGTGATTGCGCGAGTGCAGGCCCTGCGTGGGCGAAAAGCACCGGCCCGGGCGGCCTTGAGTGCGGCCTTTCCTCGGCAGGGGAAAGCCCGCAAAAATTACGTCCGCGCGTTGGTATTGGCCTGCAGCCTGGCCCTTCCCGCCGCGGCGCTGCTCTACAGCCCTTACCCGCAACAGTGGATGGCCGATGTGCACAACGGCCCCGGCGAATGGAAAACCCTGCGCCTGGCAGACGGCTCCACGCTGACCTTGAACGGCATCAGTGCGGCGAACCTGTATTTCGACAGCCGGCAGCGGCGCATTGAACTGCTGCAAGGCGAGATCCTGGTGGAAGTGGCCCACGACGGCGAGCGTCCGTTTGTGGTGCAGACCGCCCAGGGCACCCTGCGTGCGTTGGGCACACGGTTTGTGGTCAGGCGCGAAGATGACGTCACTGTGCTGAGCATGTTCGAATCCCGCGTTGCCGCCCAAAGCGCGAATGGCCAGCAGACGCTGGAAGTGGACGCAGGCTCGCAGGCGCGGCTCAGCATGGATGCCGTGCGCCTCTCCGGCAGCATCGATACGGCGAGCATCAATGGGGCCTGGCGCCGCCATCAACTGGTGGTCGACAACCGGCCGTTGCCGGAAGTGCTGGATGAGATCGCCCGTCACCGTTCGGGCCACTTGCAGTTTGATCGAGCCGCACTGGCGAACCTCAAGGTCTCGGCGGTACTTCCCCTGGATGACACCGACCGCACCTTGCAGATGCTGGCTCAAACCCTGCCGATCAAGCTGAAAACCTTTACCCCATGGCTGATAATTGTCAGCCCGGATACCGAGAGCAAAAAATAATTATTCGCATTGCTTCCGCTTTTTTTCGGGTTGCCCGTCAAGGAAGGTATATCGATGACTAAAGGACTGCCCTCACCATGCCCTTCCCTTCCAAGCCTCGCAGACGCCTGCTGAGTAGCGCGCCGCTGACCCTAACACTGCTCGCGACGACGCTGCTGAATATCCACGTGGCACAGGCCGACACGGTAAACGTTGCGGCCCAAGCCTACGACATACCTGCAGGGCCGCTGGGCGCCACACTCAACCAGTTCGCCCAGCAAGCGGGCGTAGCCATTGTGTTCCAGTCCCAGAATCTGCAGGGGCTGAATGGGCCGGGGTTGAAAGGCACTTATAGCGTGGACGCAGGGTTCGACAGGCTGTTACAGGGCAGCGGCTATCGCGTGATCAAAAGTGATCAGGTGTACGCGCTGGAAGCTAACCCCGCGGCTACCGATGCCATGGAACTGGGCCCGACGCAGGTAAGCGCCAACCAGTTGGGCAACGTTACCGAAGGCACTGATTCCTACACTCCCGGCAGCATCGCGACGGCGACGCGGCTGGTGCTGACTCCCAAGGAAACCCCGCAATCGGTGACCGTCGTCACCCGCAAACACATGGATGACTTCGGTCTGAATAACGTCGACGACGTGATGCGCCACACCCCGGGCATCACCGTGTCGGCCTTCGACACCGACCGCACCAACTACTACGCCCGCGGTTTCTCCATCAACAACTTCCAGTACGATGGCATTCCTTCCACCGCGCGCAACGTCGCCTATTCAGCGGGTAATACCCTGAGCGACATGGCGATCTATGATCGGGTCGAAGTGCTTAAAGGCGCCACGGGTCTGCTCACCGGTGCCGGCTCGCTGGGCGCCACGATCAATCTGGTGCGCAAGAAACCCACGGCTGACTTCCAGGGTCATGCCAGCCTCGGCGCGGGCTCTTGGGACAACTATCGCAGCGAACTGGACGTCAGCGGCCCGATGACCGAAAGCGGCAACGTGCGTGGCCGGGCCGTCGCGGCGTATCAGGACAAGCGCTCGTTCATGGACCGTTACTCGCGCAAAAGCCCGGTGTACTACGGCATCATGGAGTTCGACCTGTCCCCAGACACGATGCTGACCGTGGGCGGCGATTATCAGGACAGCCTGCCCACCGCCTCAAGCTGGTCCGGCAGCTTCCCGCTGATCAACGCCAATGGCGATCGCAATAGCGTAAAGCGCTCGTTTAACAACGCGGCCAATTGGAGCAGTTGGGAGCAATACACCCGCACCGCCTTCGCCATGCTCGAGCATGACTTGGGTAATGGCTGGGTCACCAAGTTGCAACTGGATCACAAGATCAACGGCTACCACGCGCTGATGGGCTCGATCCAGGGCGATGAGCCACGGGCAGATGGCACCGCACATATCACTTCGGGCAAATACACCGGGGAGACTGTCAGCGACTCCGCCGACCTGTATGCCAGCGGCCCGTTCAGCTTGGGCGGCCGCGAGCATGAGCTGGTGGTGGGCGGCTCCATCGGCATTTCGGACTGGAACGGCAAGGGTTACTGGAACCTCACCCCCAACATGGTGGACGTCAATAACTGGCACGGCCACGCCACCCAACCCGATTGGGGCGCGCCGCAGCAATATATCGACGACACCATTCGCCAGACCGGCGCCTATATGACCACGCGCCTGAACCTGGCCGATGACCTGAAGCTGCTGCTCGGTGGCCGCGTGGTCAATTACCACCTGACCGGCAATAACCCGTCCTACCGCGAGACCGGACGCTTCGTACCCTATGTCGGCGTGGTGTACGACCTGAATGACACCTACTCGGTCTACGCCAGCTACACCGATATCTTCATGCCCCAGGAGAACTACAACCGCGACCGGCAAAACCAGTTGCTTGAGCCGGACGAAGGCCAAAACTACGAGCTGGGCATGAAGGCTGATTTCTTCGACGGACGCCTGAACGCCAGCGCGGCGTACTTCGAGATCCATGAAAACAACCGCGCCGTTTCCGACGACGACTACAACAACCTGAAACCTACGCCGCAGAACTATGCCTATAAAGGCACGAAGGCCGTGACCAAGGGCTACGAGCTTGAAGTGTCCGGCGAGTTGAGCCCGGGCTGGCAGATTCAGGCCGGCTACACGCACAAGGTGGTGCGTGACGACCAGGACCTGAAGATTTCCACGTTCGAGCCTGAAGACCAGATCAAGCTGTACACCACTTATAAGCTCAAAGGGGACCTGGACAAGCTGACCGTCGGCGGTGGCGTGCGCTGGCAAAGCGTGGGTTGGCAGGACATCTACAACAACCCCCATGGCGGTTATGAAGAATTCTCCCAGGAGGCATACTGGCTGGTGGACCTGATGACCCGCTACCAGATCACCAAGAACGTGTCGGCGACGCTGAACGTCAACAACATCTTCGACAAGTCCTACTACACCAACATCGGTTTCTATAACTCCGCCGCTTATGGTGAGCCGCGCAACTTTATGGTCACCACCCGCTGGGATTTCTAAACCCAATAAAAAACGCCCCCGATCACTGCACATGATCGGGGGCGTTTTTTAGACCGGCGGTTTTTTGCAAACCCCAGACAGCAAAAAGCCCGCTCAATGAGCGGGCTTCCTGTGGTACCTGGCGTTCAGCGTTCCAGGTGACCGAATATGGCGCAGCGGACGGGACTCGAACCCGCGACCCCCGGCGTGACAGGCCGGTATTCTAACCGACTGAACTACCGCTGCGCGTAACACTGGAAGCGAATGGTGGGTGATGACGGGATCGAACCGCCGACATTCTGCTTGTAAGGCAGACGCTCTCCCAGCTGAGCTAATCACCCTTCACTTTCGGTGTGGCGCGCATTCTACGGAGCGACCCATGGTCTGGCAAGCACTTTCTTAAATAATTTTTTTCAGGCCTTCCAATGGCTTAGCGAGGGTTGGCCTATGGCGCCATGAGGAGAATAATGCCCCCCTTTGTATATAAGGAGAGACTCACCCCATGTGGTTCAAAAACCTGCTTATCTATCGCCTGACCCAAGATCTGCCTGTTGATGCCGAGGCGTTGGAAACTGCACTGGCCACCAAACTGGCGCGCCCTTGTGCAAGCCAGGAGTTGACCACTTACGGTTTCGTCGCCCCTTTCGGTAAAGGCGAAGACGCGCCACTGGTGCACGTCAGCGGTGATTTCCTGCTGATCGCTGCGCGCAAGGAAGAACGTATCCTGCCGGGTAGCGTGGTGCGTGATGCGGTGAAGGAAAAGGTCGAAGAGATCGAAGCCGAGCAAATGCGCAAGGTCTACAAAAAGGAACGCGACCAGATCAAGGATGAAATCATCCAGGCCTTCCTGCCGCGGGCGTTTATCCGTCGCTCGTCGACCTTTGCCGCCATCGCGCCGAAACAGGGCCTGATCCTGGTGAACTCCGCCAGCCCGAAACGCGCCGAAGACCTGCTGTCCACCCTGCGTGAAGTGATCGGCACCCTGCCGGTACGTCCGCTGACCGTGAAAACCGCGCCAACCGCGATCATGACCGACTGGGTCACCACCCAGAAGCCGGCCGATGACTTCTTCGTCCTCGACGAATGCGAACTGCGCGACACCCACGAAGACGGCGGCATCGTGCGCTGCAAACGCCAGGACCTGACCGGCGAAGAGATCCAGCTGCACCTGACCACCGGCAAAGTCGTGACCCAATTGTCCCTGGCCTGGCAGGACAAGCTGTCCTTCCTGCTGGACGACAAGATGACCGTCAAGCGCCTGAAGTTCGAAGACCTGCTGCAGGATCAGGCTGAACAGGACGGCGGCGACGAAGCACTGGGCCAACAGGACGCCAGCTTTACCCTGATGATGCTGACGTTCGGCGACTTCCTGCCGGCGTTGGTGGAAGCACTGGGTGGCGAAGAGACCCCACAAGGCATCTAAAGCCTCACCGCTTCACTGTAGGAGCGAGCTTGCTCGCGAAGGACCTGAGAGCGCCGCGGTCATCCAGAATGCCCGCGTCATCGTTAACGTCCATCGCGAGCAAGCTCGCTCCTACAGAGGTATCCGCACCTCTCTAATAAAAAAGGACTCCCCCATGCGCGCACTCGCCGCCTTGAGCCGTTTCGTCGGCAATACCTTCGCCTACTGGGTGCTGATTTTTGCCGTGGTTGCGTTCCTGCAACCCGCCTGGTTTATCGGCCTGAAAGGCGCCATCGTGCCGCTGTTGGGCCTGGTGATGTTCGGCATGGGGCTGACCCTCAAACTTGAAGATTTCGCTGAAGTCGCGCGCCACCCGTGGCGCGTGGCATTGGGTGTGGTCGCGCATTTCGTGATCATGCCCGGCGTGGCCTGGCTGCTGTGCCAGGTCTTTCACCTGCCGCCGGAAATTGCCGTCGGCGTGATCCTCGTCGGCTGCTGCCCCAGCGGCACGTCCTCCAACGTCATGACCTGGCTGGCCCGGGGCGACCTGGCGCTGTCGGTGGCCATCGCCGCCGTCACTACCCTCCTCGCCCCGCTGCTGACGCCCGCGCTGATCTGGCTGCTGGCCTCGGCCTGGTTGCCGGTGTCGTTCATGGAGTTGTTCTGGTCGATCCTGCAAGTGGTGCTGCTGCCGATCGTGCTCGGTGTGGTGGCGCAGCGGTTGCTGGGCGCCCGGGTACGTCACGCGGTGGAGGTATTGCCGCTGGTGTCGGTGGTCAGCATCGTGGCGATCGTCGCCGCCGTGGTGGCGGCCAGCCAGGCGAAGATAGCCGAGTCGGGCCTGCTGATCATGGCGGTTGTGATCCTGCATAACACCTTTGGTTTCCTGCTGGGTTACTTCACCGGCCGCGTGTTCGGCCTGCCGCTGGCGCAACGCAAATCCCTGTCGCTGGAAGTGGGCATGCAGAACTCCGGCCTGGGCGCCGCGTTGGCGAGTGCGCATTTTTCGCCGCTGGCTGCGGTGCCCAGCGCGCTGTTCAGCGTCTGGCACAATATTTCCGGAGCGTTGTTGGCGACGTACTTCCGGCGGATGAGCGAAAAGGAAGATCGCGAACTGTTGGCGAGCAAGTCCGAAACTTGATCACCTGATCAATATTCGGCACTCTACCGGGCTTCGCGGGGACGACCTCGCGACGCAATCAAGCGATTAATCCGGGGACGACCCCACCTAAGAAGGGAGGTCATCATGTCCTGGATCATTCTGTTTTTTGCCGGACTGTTTGAAGTCGGCTGGGCCGTCGGACTGAAGTACACCGACGGTTTCAGCAAGCCACTGCCCACGGCCCTGACGATTGCCGCCATGGCCGTCAGCCTCGGGCTACTGGGGCTGGCCATGAAGGAACTGCCACTGGGTACCGCCTATGCCATCTGGACCGGAGTCGGTGCGGTGGGCACGGTGATTGCCGGGATTATCCTGTTCGGGGAATCCATGGCGTTGTTTCGCCTGGCCAGTGTGGCGTTGATTATCTGTGGGCTCATTGGGCTCAAGATCAGCGCTTAGGCCACTACCGCCTTCGCGAGCAAGCCCGCTCCCACATTTGGAATGCGTTCCAAATGTGGGAGCGGGCTTGCTCGCGAAGAGGCCCTCAAACACACCAAAAAACTACCTGACACCGCCGCGCAATTCCCCCACCAACCCATGCAACGCCTCAGGCGTCGCCGCCTCCACCGTCACCGGCGCACCGGCCACCAAGGTCACCCGCGACCAGATCCGGTGAAAGAAGCCCTTGTTCGGGTCACGACTGAAGAAACTCCCCCACAACCCCTGCAACGCCATCGGAATCACCGGCACCGGCGTCTCTCCAAGAATCCGCGTCACGCCGCTTCGGAATTCGTTCATCTCGCCATCGGAGGTCAGCTTGCCTTCCGGAAAGATGCACACCAGTTCACCGTCTTTCAGATAGTGAGCAATCCGCTGGAACGCCTTTTCGTAGATCTGGATGTCCTCATGCCGCCCGGCAATCGGAATCGCTCCGGCGGTACGGAAGATGAAGTTCAGCACCGGCAGACGGTAGATCTTGTAGTACATGACAAAGCGAATCGGCCGACGCACCGAACCGGCAATCAACAGCGCGTCGACAAATGACACGTGATTGCACACCAGCAATGCCGCGCCCTCGTCCGGGATCAGTTCAAGGTTCTTATGCTCGACCCGGTACATGGAATGGCCGAGCAGCCAGATCATGAAACGCATGGTGAATTCGGGCACGATCTTGAAGATGTAGGTGTTGACTGCGATGTTCAGCAGCGACACCACCAGGAACAACTCGGGAATCGTCAGCTTGGCCATGCTCAGCAAGACGATCGACACAATCGCCGAGACCACCATGAACAACGCATTGAGAATGTTGTTGGCCGCGATCACCCGCGCCCGTTCGTTCTCGGCGGTGCGCGACTGGATCAGTGCGTACAGCGGCACGATATAGAAGCCGCCGAATACGCCGAGGCCGAGGATATCGAACAACACCCACCATGCCTGGCCGTAACTCAGTACGGCGATCCAGTCATTCGCCTGGACGTTCTGCGGGAAGCCGCCGGAATGCCACCACAGCAGCAGGCCGAACACGGTCAAACCGAACGAGCCGAACGGCACCAGGCCGATCTCGACTTTGCGCCCGGAGAGCTTCTCGCACAGCATCGAACCCAGGGCGATGCCCACCGAAAACACCGTGAGGATCAGCGTGACCACGGTTTCGTCGCCGTACATCCACTCCTTCGCGTAGGCCGGGATTTGCGTCAGGTAGATCGCGCCGACAAACCAGAACCACGAGTTGCCGACAATCGAGCGCGACACCGCCGGCGTCTGCCCCAGGCCCAGCTTGAGGGTGGCCCAGGACTGGCTGAAGATGTTCCAGTTCAGGCGCATCTCGGGGCTGGAAGCCGCCGCGCGGGGAATGCTGCGGCTGGCCAGGTAACCCAGCACCGCGATGCCGACGATGGCGGTGGAGACTACCGGCGCGTAATGGGTGGAAGACATCATGATCCCGGCGCCGATAGTGCCGGCCAGAATCGCGAGGAACGTGCCCATCTCCACCAGGCCGTTGCCGCCCACCAACTCATCTTCGTGCAGGGCCTGGGGCATGATCGAGTACTTCACCGGCCCGAACAGGGCCGAGTGGGTGCCCATGGCAAACAACGCCAGCAGCATCAGTTCCAGGTGGTTGAACATGAAGCCCACCGCGCCGACGGACATGATCACGATCTCGCCGATCTTGATCACCCGGATCAGCGCGTCCTTGTTGAACTTCTCGCCAAATTGCCCGGCCAGGGCCGAGAACAGGAAGAACGGCAGGATAAACAGCAAGGCGCAGAGGTTGACCCAGATCGAGCGGTCGCCCTCGATGGTCAGCTTGTAGAGAATCGCCAGGATCAACGACTGCTTGAAGATATTGTCGTTGAACGCCCCAAGAGACTGGGTAATGAAGAACGGCAGAAAACGCCGTTTGCGCAGCAATGTGAATTGCGAGGGGTGGCTCATCGTCCGTGTTCCTGCGTGGCCTGAAGACTGTTATTGGTTTTTCCAGGCCACGACTTTACCTAATCCCGCTTACTTATTCGCTAGTCCTGCA
The DNA here is from genome assembly GCF_034044025.1 of Pseudomonas sp. SED1. Classification (NCBI taxonomy): domain Bacteria; kingdom Pseudomonadati; phylum Pseudomonadota; class Gammaproteobacteria; order Pseudomonadales; family Pseudomonadaceae; genus Pseudomonas; species Pseudomonas sp. SED1. Next base: position 3,548 of record NZ_JAXCIS010000124.1, on the reverse strand, counting down.
ATGCACGGCGATACAAAAAGCTCACCTTTATAGGCACCTTGCACCGTGCGCTTGGCAACGATCAGCCACATCAGCGCCAGCGCCGCCACCAGCACACTGCCGACGATACTGAAGAAACCCAGGTGCAAGGTGCTCGCCAGTTTCAGCGTGGCCAGCGAGTACACGCCCAACGGGAAGGTGAAACCCCACCAGCCAAGGTTGAACGGAATGCCGGCCCGCAGGTAACGCACGGTGATCAGCACCGCGATCAACATCCACCACAAACCAAAGCCCCACAGAGTGATCCCAGCCACCAGGCCAATGCCGTTGGCCATCTCGCCGACGCCGGGCAAGCCGTTGGCGGCAAAAATGGCCGGCGCATCACCGCCGAGCACCAGCATGCCCAGGGCGCCGGTGCCGATGGGGCCGAGGGCCAGCCAGCTCGACGCGGCCATATTGGCGTGGGGCAGTTTATGCAGGGCCATGCGCAGCATCAGGATGGTCAGGATGCTGAACGCCACCGGCAGGGAAAACGCCCACAACACGTAGCTGGTCACCAGCATCACCAGTTGCGAATGGGCATCGGCCAGGTGCGGCGCCAGCAGGCCACCGCTGGCAGCGGCGACTTCAGCGGCCACCACCGGCAACAGCCATACGGCGGTCATCTGGTCGATGCTGTGTTCCTGGCGGGTGAACATCATGAACGGGATCAATACCCCGCAGGCCAGGGCCATCGCCACGTCCAGCCACCACAGCACTTCGGCCAGCTGTACCACGCCATCACCCCAGCGCGGCAGGCCGAACACCAGGAAGCCATTGATGATGGTCGCCAGGCCCATGGGGATGGTGCCGAAGAACATCGACACCGTGGAGTGCCCGAAAATGCGCCGCGCCTCGTGGAAAAACATTACCCAGCGCGCCGCGTACAGCACGCTGAACAACACAAACAGGCCGATGGTAAACAGCCACAGCCCTTCGGCGACGGCATGCAACCCCGGCACGCTGACCGGCAATTGCGCCAGCGCCAACGCCAGCACCCCGGTGCCCATGGTGGCGGCAAACCAGTTGGGGGTGAACTGGCGAATCACTTCCCGGGGACGGGTCAGGTGACTGAAAGGTTTCAAGCTGCTGTGAAGGGTATTGGGGCAAGTCATGGTGAATTCCTCTTCCTCGCATGAGGTTGAGACCATGGTAGAACCCAATCGAATATCTATATAACGGGTAATATCTCTAACTGTTATCTGTTTTATAGATATACAGTCAAACACTGCCTTCGGATTCAATCACCAGAATCCGTGCCGGGCCCTGTGGATGGGCCACATGCTCGGTGCCGACGCTGGCGTAGAAGATGTCACCGACGTGCAGCAAGACGATCTGCTCGGTACCGTTTTCGCGGTAGTGCATCTGCACCTGGCCGTCGAGCACTACGAACACTTCTTCCCCGTCATTGACGTGCCAGCGGTACGGCTGGTCGGTCCAGTGCAACCGAGTGGTGATGCCGTTCATGTTGGCGATGTCCAGCGCCTCCCAGGCGCGGCTACCGGTGAAGTCCTTGCTGCGGATGATCTTCATGTGTGAATCCCAAGGCGTACGGGTGGCGAATTATTACCGAATCAATTGCCCGCCGTCGCCCTGCTCCGCGCCAAATCCTGCAATAGCAACGCCACCAACGCACCGAGCGCCAATACGATCAGCACCACGCCGTAACCATCCGTGGTGGCGATCAAGCCGAAGGTGCGCGTCAAGTTGCCCGCCAACAGCGACGGCACGCAGAACGCCAGGTAACTCAGCACATAGAACGCTGACATCAAGCCGGCCCGCTCATGGGGCAAGGCCAACGGTAAAACGCTGCGCAGTGCGCCAAGGAATCCCGAACCAAAGCCTGCGCCAGCGATCAGCGTGGCCATGAAGAACAGCGGCAGGCTGGCGCTGTGGACGGCCGTGAGAATCAGCGCAACACCCGCCGCCAAGAGCACGGCGCCCAATCGCAGGACCTTGTCTGCAGAGCTGTTGCGCAGACTGAAAATCATCACCGCCCCGCTCAGCGTCAGCACCGCGACCAGCCCGCCGCCGATCAGGTTCGAGGTGGACCCGGTCGCCGCCCGCACCAGCGAGGGCGCCAGGGACAGGTAAAAGCCGCCCATGGCCCACACCGCCACATCCACCGGCAACGAGATCCACAACGCACGACGCGCCTGGGGCGGCACATGCAAGGTGGGCCACAGCGAGGCCAGCGCGCCCGGAATCCGGCTAACCGTTTCCGGCAGGCGCCAGACGTAGAGTGCCTGCAGCATCATCAACACGAGCAGGGTCCAGTAAATCAACGTGGTCGGCATCGGCGCGAACTCCACCAGCAGGCTGCACCCCATGGCGCCACAGGCCATGCCCAACAAAGGCGCTACGCTGTTGACCAACGGGCCTTGCTGGCGGTCGGTGTCGAGCAGCGCGGCGCCCAATACAGCGGTGGCCATGCCGGTGGCAAAACCTTGTACCGTGCGGGCGGCAATCAGCCAGCCGACGCTGTCGGCATTGATAAACAGCAGCATCGCCAGCATATCGAGGAGCAGCGCGGCAAAAATTACCGGTTTGCGTCCCAGGTGGTCCGACAGGGAACCTACGGTCAACAAGGCCGCCAGCAGACTCAAGGCGTAGACGCCGAACACCAGGGTCAGCATTGCCGCCGAAAAATGCAGGCCTTCCTGATAGAGGTGGTACAACGGCGTCGGCGCGCTGGAGGCGGCGAGGAACGTGAGCAAGGTGATCGCGAGGAACACCAGGCTGGAACGATGGGAAGTAACGCTGGACATGGGCACGCTCCGCTAAAGCTAATATTTTGCTTTTGCGGAGTGTGCTACTGGATGGCGCTTAAAGCAAATTCTTTGTGTTAAGGTTTTACGCATGGCGATAAAAGAAGGGCTCCGCCCGGGGGGCCGTAGTGCCCGGGTTCAGGAATCAGTGCATTCGGCGGTGCGTGAATTGCTCGACGAGCAGGACCGTTCCAGCGTGACCGTGCCGCAGATAGCCACGCGCGCCGGGGTCACGCCCTCGACTATCTACCGCCGTTGGGGTGACCTTGCTGCGCTGTTGGCGGATGTCGCCATGGCTCGTCTGCGTCCGGACAGTGAGCCGGCTGACACTGGCAGCCTGCGCGGAGACCTGCGGGCTTGGGGTGAGCAATATCGCGATGAAATGAGCTCGGATCTTGGTCGGGAGATGATGCGCGATGTGCAATGCAGTCAGGCGCCGGGGTATTGCGTGGGGATCCTTACCGGGCAGTTGGAGACGATCCTGGATCGCTACTCCAGCGACGCCGGCACTGTGCCCAGCGTGGATCGGCTGATTAACCTGATCGTCGCGCCCACTGTGTTTCGCAGTTTGTTTTCTACTGCGCCGTTGGAGGTTGAGGAGCTGCATGAGTTGATTGAGTTGGCTTTGGGGGGTTGAGGTGGTTTTTGGGTTTGGGTGTATATCCGTTGCTGCGGTAACGGCCGCTTAGGGTTCCGCTCTTACAGCGGCTCACTTTTGAACAGCGCAAAAGTAAGCAAAACGCTCTTGCCCCACCACTCGGC
>NZ_JAXCIS010000123.1:0-84810 GCF_034044025.1 Pseudomonas sp. SED1 | reverse complement strand
GCCACTGCAAGCTCCCTCGCCACAAAAGGCTCTCTCTATCTAAAGCACCCAGGCGGCAATGGGCAGCGCACTTTGTAAGTGACGGTTGCGCTACAAACACGCAAAATGCAACGATTCTGGCAAATGCCAACGGCATGGCTCACAAGCCTGTCGATAATAACCATCGTTCCAAACAGACCGGGCCTGCTCAATCTATGCGAATGCGCCTTATGTTACTGGGCGGCGGGAATGCCCTCGGGCAGGCGCTGATTCGCCTCGGTGCGGAGGAAGACATCGGTTTCCTCGCCCCGCGTCCGCCCCAAGACGGCTGGGATGCCGCGAGCCTCACGCAACTGCTCGACGACACCCGTCCCGATGCCTTGATCAATCTCGCCTATTACTTCGACTGGTTTCAGGCGGAGACGGTCAGCGAAACGCGTCTGGCTGCCCAGGAATATGCGATCGAGCGCCTGGCGGAACTGTGCCAGCACCACAGCATCACTTTGCTGCAACCGTCCAGCTACCGGGTGTTCGATGGCTCCCGCGCCACCGCCTACAGCGAAAAAGACGAACCCGTGCCCTTGGGCCTGCGGGGGCAGGCGTTGTGGCGCATCGAGCAGAGCGTACGCGCCACCTGCCCACAGCACGTGCTGTTGCGTTTCGGCTGGCTGCTGGATGACAGCGTCGACGGCACACTCGGGCGCTTCCTGGCCCGGGCCGAAAAACCTGACGAACTGCTGATGGCCGACGACCGCCGGGGCAACCCGACGCCGGTAGACGATGCTGCGCGGGTGATCATTTCGGTGCTCAAGCAACTCGATTGCGCCGCGCCGTTGTGGGGCACTTATCACTACGCCGGCCACGAAGCGACCACCCCGCTGGCGCTCGGGCAGGCGATCCTGACCGAAGCGCGCAACTTCCACCCGCTGGCCGTGGAAGCCCCGACCGCCCAGGCCCACGCCGCCCGTCCGGATGCCGCCGATGAACCGCAACACGCGGTGCTGGCCTGCAAGAAAATCCTCCACACCTTCGGCATCAAGCCACGGGCATGGCGGGCCGGGTTGCCGGCGTTGCTCGACCGGTTCTACCGACACGGTCAAACATAAAAAAAGGCGCCTGTAACCGGCGCCTTTTTTGTGGCGGAGTCCGGACGGATTCAGTTAATGCGTGTTGGCCAAGTGGGGTGCGCCACGGCATACGAAAAATTTGAAACCTTTGGTGCGCGCGGTCATCCATCCCAATAGAGATTGATTGTGCTTACGGCTCGTTCAGCAAAAGCAAAAGTCTGGATTCAGAAGAAGACTTCGCCCATCCAGCCATGGGCAGCCTAAAAGAGGAGCCCTGCCCATCATGGCAACAAATTCTCCGGTGAATGGTTCGCCGCCGCCTCACGATGATGTGTATGAGGAGGAGCACGAACTGCAGTTCGCTTTGAGTACCGCCGGGCTTGGTATATGGCGCCTGGATTTGACGACGGGCGAGCTGAAGACCTCGGCCACTTGCCGCCTCAACTTCGGACTCGAACCACAGATACCGTTCAGTTATGAACACATGCAGCGCTCGGTGCACTCCGAGGACAGCAACCGAGTGGCCGAAGCCTGGGATCGCTCGATCGCGCAACGTTGCGATTACGACGTTCACTACCGCGTCATCACGCCGCGAGGTGAAACTCGCTGGCTGCACGTGTGCGCGAGACCCCGTTATGCCGATGATGGTCTACCCGTCGCGATGGCGGGCACCGTTCGGGATGTTACCCAAGAGAAGTTACTTCAGTCGCAGAAGATGGAAGCGCTGGGGCGGATAACTGGCCGAGTGGCTCATGACTTTAACAATCTGCTGACGGTGATCCGTTCTTCAGCGGATCTTTTGAAGCGTCCTTCCGTATCAGAAGAGCGGCGGCTGCGCCTGGTGGAAGCCATTTCCGAGGTTGTGGTCCGTGGTTCTCACTTCACCAGCCAATTGCTGTCCTTCGCTCGCAGGCAAGCCCTGCATCCCGCACCGCTGGATGTCAATTCAAGCACGTTGGCCATGGCCGATACGATTGCTTTACGGGTTGGGACAGGCATCAACGTACGCATCGAACCCACAGCAGTACCCTGCGTTGTTGACGTTGACGCAGGACAGTTTGAAGCCGCCATTCTCAATATGGTCATGAACGCCCGAGACGCCATGATGGATAAGGGAGAGGTGGTCATCCGTGTTGAATCGATGGACCTTATCCCCGCGTCCAATGGTTATCCCCTTATCAAGGGGCGCTTCGTTGCCGTGTCCATCACAGACAATGGCTCGGGTATCGCTCCGGTCAGCCTCGATAGAATCTTCGAGCCATTTTTCTCTACCAAAGGCAAAGGCCAGGGAAACGGGCTGGGGCTCAGTCAGGTATTTGGTTTTGCCAAACAGTCGGGGGGAGAGATCAGGGTAGAGAGTTGTCTGGGTCTGGGAAGTACGTTCACGCTTTATTTGCCCCGCCCTTGAACTGGATGAGCAGATAGCCCGATTGCGCAAATGGAGTTAGCATCGTAAACCTTCGGCTTAAGGGCCTGTTGTTCACATCAGGGTTGCATTGTGGAAAAGCTAAATCGCCTTCAAAGCGGAATAGAAGGGCTGGATGCTCTGCTCAAGGGCGGGCTAGTCGCAGGTGCCTCCTACATCATCCAGGGGCGCCCAGGGTCCGGTAAAACCATCCTCGCCAATCAACTGGGGTTTAACCATGCGCGCAACGGGGGCCGTGTCCTGGTCGCCACGTTGCTGGCTGAGTCCCACGACCGTTTATTTCAATTCCTCTCGACCCTGAACTTCTTTGATGTTTCCCGGGTGGGAGCTGAAATTCAGTTCGTCAGTGCATTTGACACCCTTGAGAACGAAGGTCTCGATGAAGTGGTCAAGCTGCTTCGGCGTGAGATCAGTCGTCAGAAGGCCACCGTGTTAGTGGTCGACGGCTTGCTCAATGCACGCTCCAAGGCTGACTCTCCCATCGACACCAAGAAATTCATTTCCGAGCTGCAAGGCCACGCCGCGTTCGCCGGTTGTACGGTGCTGTTTCTCACCAGCTCCCGGTTGGACGACGGCAGTCCTGAGCACACCATGGTTGATGGTGTGATTGAAATGGGTGAGGAGCTTCACGGCAGCCGTTCGGTGCGCCGTATTCAACTGCGCAAGACTCGAGGCAGTGGTGCACTGACCGGATTGCACGAGTGTGAAATTACCGACGATGGCCTGGTGGTTTATCCGCGGTTGGAAAGCCTCTACAGCCGTCCATCGTTTCCTGATAGTGCCGATCTGACGCGTATCAACAGCGGCATCGGTTCGCTGGACGCCATCATCGGCGGTGGCCTGCACAGTTCTTCCGTTACGCTCGTCATGGGGCCTTCGGGCGTCGGGAAAACCACGTTGGGGCTCAAGTTCCTCGCTGAGTCGACAGTGGAAGCGCCGGGCCTGCATTTCGGTTTTTATGAAAGCCCGCAGCGGTTACGCCTCAAAGGCCAATCGCTGGGTATTGATATCAAGGGTATGGAAGAAAGTGGTGCGCTGAGTATTGCCTGGCAACCCACTACAGAAGGCCTGCTCGATGGTCTCGGCGCACGGCTGCTGAAAATGGTTGAGGAAAAGGGCATCAAGCGCCTGTTCATCGACAGCTTGAGCGGCATGACCCGACTGTCGACGAACCCGGCACGTATCACCGATTTTTACGGTGCCCTGATGAGCGAGCTTCGTGCCCGTGGCGTAACGGTATTTGCCTCATGGGAGATGCGTGACGTTTTTGGTTCGGAGGTCAGTTCTCCAACCCCGGACCTGTCCAGTATTGTCGATAACCTGCTGCTGATGCGTTTCTTCGAGATTCAATCTGAACTAAGAAGAATGCTTTCGATTCTTAAGGTACGAGACAGCTTCTACGATCCTTCGCTTCTTGAAGTGGTAATCCATGAAAACGGCGTTGACCTGAAGAAGGCATCAAGAAATGCGTTGGCTGTCCCTAATGATTCTTCGCTGCCGGGCTCAACGTCCAAAGTCTCTGATTCGGGTTGAACTGACATGACCACCATCCTGGTCGTCGACGACGAGTATTTGATCGCTGACATTCTCGGCTATGCGCTGGAGGATGAGGGGTACATGGTCGTAAAAGCGAGCAATGGCCAGAAAGGACTCGAGGTCCTGGAGCGCGAGCGGCCAGCGTTGATCATCACCGACTTCATGATGCCGGTCATGGATGGCCAGGAGTTTGCCGAAGCTGTCCGCGCGCTACCGGCAGTCAATCACTTGCCCATCATCCTGATCAGCGGAGCCCAGGCACATATTGGTATGGAGCGGTCGGACTTGTTCAATGCGGTGTTGAAAAAGCCGTTCAACATTGACTTGGTCATCGCTGAAGTTCGCCAACTCCTGGCTGAAGCCTGATTCGCAGCACACGGGCGTGTGCCTGGCCTCTGATTGGCGCTTGCCTCCATGGGAAGCCTCACAAAAAAGGCCCTGTACAACAGGGCCTTGGGTAGAACCTAGAACTTGTAGCCAATACCGACCATGTACACCATCGGGTCAACATCCACATTGACCTTGGCGCGAGTGCCCTGGCCCAGCGCGTTGTTATCCACAGTGGCCTTGGTGCTGATGTCGATATAGCGCGCCTGGGCGTTGATCATCCACTTGTCGTTGATCATGTAGTCCGCACCGATCTGCGCGGCCCAGCCCCAGGAGTTTTCCGCCTTGAAGTTGCTGAAGCCGGCTTCCTGGGCGCGACCGCCGACGTGTTCGTCGTAGATCCAGGTGTAGTTGATACCGGCGCCGATGTACGGTTGGAATACCGACTTGCTGTCCAGCGGGTAGTACACGACGCTCAGGGTCGGCGGCAGGTGTTTCAGCGAGCCGAGCTTGCCGTTGGCAGCGCCCAGGGCAGTGTTCTTGATCTTCACATCGTGTTCGAACGGCGTGGCCGCCAGCAGTTCGATGCCCCAGTGGCTGGTGAACATGTAGGCGAAGTTCAAGCCCAGTTGAGTGTCGCTGCTCATGGTCGCCTTACCGCCCAGGTTGGTCCCGGCCAGCGGGCCCTGGTCAACCTTGACACTGCTGCTGTCCGCTTTCGGGTTGACGGTGATGGCACCGGCGCGAATCAGGATGTCGCCCGCTTCGTGAGCGTGGGCAACGGGGGCAGCGAGGGCGAGCGCGACAAGCGACGCGCCGAGCAGGGACTTGTTCATGGGAGCTCCAGAGGATGTATTAATAGAGATACATCCAATGGTAAAGATCATTCAGGCTGGGCTTTTGACTCAGCTCAATGAAACGGTGATAACGCGCTACTCCTGCAATTCGTACACGTAGATCTTGTCGGCATCCATCTGGTAGCCGGCGTCGGCCAGTTCGCTGCTCGACGGTTTGACCTGCATCTGGCCTTCGATCCAGTACGGCTGATACAACTCGTCGAGCTTCACACCGACTTCGCTTTTGACATGCACGATCTGGTTCGACGGCGGTGGCGGTACATGGATGCACGCGCCGAAATACGGCACCAGCAGGAACTCCGTAGTGCGACCTTCTTCGCTGACCTCCAGCGGCACGATATAACCTGGCAGGCGGATGTGCTTACCGTCCAGGCTTTGTACGACTGGCGCGTTGGGCAGGTCCTGCTTGGCGGCCGGCGCAGACTCCACCGACAACGCATCAGCCATGCCCGACAAGTTGTGCAGCGGTTTCATGTTGGGGATTTCCGGCGGTGCGTCCGGCGGGATCATCTCCTGCCAGGCCAGGTCCCTGGGCTGGTCTTCGGCCCAAGCGGGCAGGGCCACCAGCAGTAACAGCGCGAGCACGACGCGACGCATCAACAGCTTCCTCATAAACGTATCGACAGGCCGTCGGCCAACGATTGGCGGTAGGCGCGCCAGGCCGGCACGCTGCCCATCAGCAGGGCTGCGACGAGAATACCGCCGAGCAGGGTCCATTCATATTCGCTCGGCAGCGACAATGGCAGGTCCAGGCCGTAATTGGCCTGCAAATACCCGCGAGACGCGGCGATGCACACATACAGCAGCCCAACGCCGGCGATCACGCCGGACAACGCCAGGGCAAAGGCTTCGAAGATCAGCAAGGTCGCAATGTGCCAGGGCCGCGCGCCCACTGAACGCAGGATCGCCATTTCCCGGCGGCGCTCGTTGAGGCTGGTGAGGATCGCGGTGAGCATGCCGATCAAGCCGGTCAGCACCACGAACAGCGAGATCACGAACAGCGCTTTTTCAGCGGTGCCCATCATGCTCCACAACTCTTGCAGGGCCACGCCCGGCAGGATCGCCAGCATTGGCTCGCCACGGAATTCGTTGATCTCCCGTTGCAGGGCGAAGGTGGAGATCTTGTTGTTCAAGCCGAGCATGAACGCGGTGATGGCTTGGGGCGTCAGGTCCATGTTGCGGGCCTGGTCGGCGCTGATCCGGCCTTTGCCCTGGGCGGGCACGCCGTTGTGCCAGTCGATGTGAATCGCTTCCATACCACCGAGGCTGATATGCAGCGTGCGGTCCACCGGCGTGCCGGTACGCTTGAGGATGCCGACCACGGTGAACGGCTTGTCATCGTGCTTGACCAGGCTGACCACCGCCACGCCGTGGGCCAGCACCAGCTTGTCGCCAAGCTTGTAATGCAGGGCATCGGCCACTTCGGCGCCGAGCACCACTTCGAACGGGTCGGTGGCGAAGGCGCGACCGCTGTCGAGTTCGAGGTTCTGCCGACGGCCGTATTGATAGTGTTCGAAATAGGATTCGTTGGTGCCCATCACGCGGTAGCCGCGGTGGGAGTCGCCGAGGGAAATCGGGATTGCCCATTTCACCTGCGGGTTGGCGGCGAAGTGCTCGTAGCTGTCCCAGCGAATATTGTTGGTGGCGTTGCCGATGCGGAACACCGAATACAGCAGCAAATTCACCGAGCCGGAACGCGCGCCGACGATCAGGTCGGTGCCGCTGATGGTGCTGGCGAAGCTGGCGCGGGCTTCGGTGCGTACCCGTTCAACCGCCAGCAACAGGCACACCGAAAGGGCGATGGCGAAGGCGGTGAGGATTGCGGTAAAGCGGCGGTTAGCCAGGCTGGCCATGGCTAGTCGAAACAAATACATCTCAAACCTCTGCGGGCGTGGCGGCGCGATTGAGTTCGGCCAGCGACAGGTTGCGGTCGAACAGCGGCGCCAGGCTCTGGTCATGGCTGACGAACAACAGGCTGGCGCCTGCTTCGCGGCATTCGGCGAACAACAACTGAATGAAGGCTTCCCGGGCGTCGTAGTCCAGGGCTGAAGTCGGTTCGTCGGCGATCACCAGTTCCGGCTGGCCGATCAACGCGCGGGCGGCAGCCACCCGCTGTTGCTGGCCAATGGACAGCGAGTCGGCGCGGCGTTCCAGCAGGTTCTTGTCTTTCAGGCCCAAGTGGGCGAGCAAAGTCGCGGCGGCCTGGTCGACGCTGCCATGGCGCTGGGTTGCCCGCTGCGCCCGCAGCTTGGAGAAGTGGCAGGGCAGTTCGACGTTCTCGCGCACCGAGAGAAACGGCAGCAGGTTGAACTGCTGGAAAATGTAGCCGGTGTGGTCGACGCGGAAGCGGTCGCGGGCGCCGGCCGAGAGTTCGGTCAGCTCCTGGCCCAGCAGGCGAATGCTGCCGCGACTGGGCTTTTGCACACCGCCCAGCAGGCCCAGCAGGGTGGTTTTGCCACTGCCGCTGGGGCCCTTGAGGAACAGGGTTTCCCCCGGCTCCAGGCGAAACGTCGGGATGTCCAGCAGCTGTGGGTGACCCGGCCAGTTGAAGGCCAGGTCAGACAGTTCGATAAGTGCTTGGGTCATGGTGACAGGCTCTTCTGTGGGAGCGGGCTTGCTCGCGATGGACGTCAACGATGACGCGGGCATCAGGTTGAACGCGGCGCTCTCGAGTTTTTCGCGAGCAAGCTCGCTCCTACAGGGGTTCGTTTCAGAATTTGAGGGTGGCTGCTGTGGCCGTCGCTTCCACACCCTGCTGGCCGCTCGGGCCAATGAGTTGTACCTGAATTTTCTGGGTGGCGGGGAAGGTCTTGAACACCTGGGTCAGGTCGAGGTTGCTCAGCGCGGTCGGCGTGGCGCAGGTGAACTGGTAGTGGGCGTGGATTTCGCTGTGGTCGTGGTGGTGCTCGTGGGCGGCGGCGCCTTTGCCATCGGTGGCGTGGTCGTCATCGTCTTCATCATGGTCGGCTTCAGGCTTGTCGCCGAACAGCGGGCTGTTCAGTTCCTGGGTGCTGATTACGCAACCGGCGGCCTTGGGCAGGCTGAACAGCACCAGGGGTTGCTCCAGTTGCTTGCGGGCGGCGGCGACCTTGGCTTTGTCGGTCGGCGTGGTAGCCAGGTGTTCAAAACCCACCAGGTTCATCGCCGGGCTGTCCAGTTCCAGCTCCAGGGCCTGGCCGTCGAGCACTGCGTTGAGGCGGCCGACACCGTGTTCGTGGGCACCCAGGCTGCCGTGCTCGTGATCATGATCATGGTCGTGCTCGTCGGCAGCCTGGGCGATGGCCAGTGGCAACAGGGCAAACGGCAAAGCGAGCAGCAAACGGCGCATGGTGGAGCTCCCGAACAAAGATGAAAGTTTTGTTATGTGATCTTATAACAATTTTGCGAGGAGTTTGACCGCCTGCTTGGCGTAGCGCAAGACGCGTGGGAGCATGCTCGTCAGAAAAGTGCGGGAGTAAGTGCGATGTTGAGAATTCGTGGAACCGTCGGCGACCTGCCGGTGGACTTGACCCTGGAGCTGGACGACGGCGACTGGGCCCGGCTGGGCGCGCAGTTGCAGGCCAGCAAACCACCGAGTGCCGAGCCCGTGGTGGCGCCGGCCCCGGGTAACCTGGACGAGAGCCTGTGGCAGGCCGCCCAGGATTTGCTGCGCAAGGCTGGGCAACTCAATGGTCTGGAATTGCTTGATCAACTGGAGGGCTTGGCCGGCAGCGCCTCGGCGGGCAAGCGCCTGCTGGTGCGCCTGCGCCATAGCGCCAAGGTCAAGGTGGCCAGCGGCGGGGATACGCCGCTGTACAGCTGGATCGAGTAAGGCTTAATACAGCGCGGCGAACAGCTTGCGGCGGTAAACGGTGACCAGCGGGTGATCGTTGCCGAGCAATTCGAACACCTGCAGCAGCGTCTTGTGGGGCAAGCCTTCGCTGTAGCTGCGGTTGCGGGTGAACAGCTTGAGCAAGCCATCCAGCGCGGCCTCGTATTGCTGGCGCGCCAGTTGCTGCACGGCCAGTTGATACACCGCCTCGTCATCCTGCGGGTTTTGCGCCAGGCGGGCCTTGAGATCCGCGGTGTCCGGCAGGTCGGCGGCCTGGCGCAGGAAAGTAATCTGCGCCTTGGCGCCGGCCAGTGCCGCCTTGTGATCATCGCTCTTGACCGCGTCGAGCACGGTTTGCGCTTCGCCTAGCTCACCACGTTCGGCGAGGCAGCGGGCGTACAGGATCAGCGCGGCGGCGTTGGTGTTGTCTTCGCCGAGCAAGGTCACCAGCACGGCCTCGGCCTCGGTAATGCGGCCTTCGGCAAACAGTGCCTGGGCTTGCTCCAGCGGATCGGCAGCAGCCGGCGGCGGCATTTGCACATGTGGCTCCAGCATCGCGCGCACGGCGGATTCTGGCTGCGCACCGGCAAACCCGTCCACCGGCTGGCCATCCTTGAACAGCACCACGGTGGGCAGGCTGCGAATGCCAAAGCGCGAGACCACGTCCGGCTCGGCATCGCAATCGACCTTGGCCAGCAGCAACTCACCCTGATAACTCTCGGCAATCTGCGCGAGCATCGGCATCAACGCCTTGCACGGCGCGCACCACTCGGCCCAGAAATCCACCAGCACGGGTTTTTCGAAGGAATTCTGGATCACTGCCTGGTCGAACGTGGCAGTGGTGGCGTCGAAGATGTACGGCGTGGGCTCACTCATGGGGTATCTCGAATAAAGCAGGGGATGGGGCAACTATAAGGGTTGGTGGGGTTGGCTGAAAGCGGGGCGGTCTCAGGATCGCAATCTCAGGCAAGCCAGCTCCCACAGGGGAATACATTTCAAATGTGGGCGCGGGCTTGCCCGCGATGCTCTCAAGCGCGCTGCGAGTGGTACAGGCTCACCTTGCGAAACTCCCACGGCTCAGCCAGGTCGGGCAGTGTCAGGGCATCGAGGATGTCCAGGCGCTGATACTCCGGGTGCTGGAAGTCCCGCACACGGGAATCGGCGACCAGCGCTTCGCGGCCTCGAGTCAGAAATTCATCCAGCAGCGGCAGGTTTGCCCGGTCATACAGCACATCGGCGACCAGGATCAGGTCAAATCGGTCGGCTTCGGCGAAGAAGTCTGCGGAGTAACCCAGCATCACGCCATTGAGTTCCGCATTCGCCCGGCAGGCTGCCAATGCCAGTGGATCAAGGTCGCAAGCCACCACTTCCAGCGCTCCAGCTTTTACTGCGGCAATCCCGGCGACGCCCGAGCCTGCGCCGAAATCCAGCACCCGCTTGCCTGCCACCCACTCGGGATTAGCCGCCAGATACCGCGCCAGCGCCAAACCACTGGCCCAGCAAAAGCTCCAATACGGTGGCTCATGCAGGATGCGTCGGGTTTCTTCTGGGCTGAAAGCGCGGTCCATGTTGTCGGCGTCCAGCAGCCACAACGACAACTCGGTGCCCGGCAGCGGGCAGGGCACCAGTTGGGCGTCGCCGATCAGTTCGCTGAGGGCGCGTTGCAGGTCCAGCGGTGGCGTCATGGTGCAGTGACGAGTTGCAGCGGCCCTGTGGTCTGGGTGATCGCCTGGGTGATGCGCACCGGCGGCAGGTGCAGGATCAACTGGCCGGACTGGCTGGCGCGACCGCGCAGTTCAACGCGGGCACCCACAGGGAAAGCTTCAGGGTTGAAGCGCAGGCGGAAGGCCAACGGCTTGTTATTGCCGATCAGCACGCTGCTGGCGAGCAGTTGCTGCGGGCGCGAACGGTCGTCGATCACCAGCAGCGCCAGTTCGACTTCCGCGCCGGCGGGTACACCGTTCAACTGGCCGCTGACTTCACGCTGGTAGGCGGGCAGCGGACCGAGGTCTTCTTCCACACCCGGGATTTTTTTCTCTTGTTGAGGGGCGGCAACGGGTGCCGCCGGTTTTGGGGCATGGCTGCTGCAGGCGACCAGAAAACCGAGCAACGTGAGCAAAACAAGTGGTCGTAACTGCATGTACGGCTCCAGAAAGGACAAAATCCGTGGCTTAAAAAATATGAAACATAATAGTCAGCCTATATACCGTAAAGGCTATGGCTTGTCTTGCCACAGGGATGCGCTACCATGGCCCTCCCATTTTTTGTTGCCTGCCACCATGCACTGTCCCTTCTGCGGTGCCAACGACACCAAGGTCATTGACTCGCGTCTGGTCGCCGAGGGCGAACAGGTGCGTCGCCGGCGTGAATGCCTGGCCTCTGGCTGCGGTGAACGTTTCACCACCTTCGAAACCGCCGAACTGGTATTGCCACGTCTGATCAAGACCGACGGCAGTCGCCAGCCTTTCGACGAAGAAAAACTGCGCGCCGGAATGCAGCGCGCCCTGGAAAAACGCCCGGTGAGTGTCGAGCGGCTGGAAGCGGCGCTGGTGCATATCAAGCACAAGCTGCGCGCCACTGGCGAGCGCGAAGTCAAATCCCTGGTAGTTGGAGAATTGGTGATGGGCGAGCTGCAAAAGCTCGACGAAGTCGCCTATATCCGTTTCGCCTCGGTGTATCGACGCTTCCAGGACCTCAACGAGTTCCGCGAAGAGATCGACCGCCTGGCCCGTGAGCCGGTAAAAGAATGAACCCACCTTCGGCAGAACAAGCGGTACTCGACGCTCATTACATGGCCCGTGCCCTGGAATTGGCGCGCAAGGGTCTGTACACCACCCACCCCAACCCACGGGTTGGCTGCGTGATCGTGCGTGACGGGCAGATTGTCGGCGAAGGCTGGCACGTGCGCACCGGCGAACCCCATGCGGAAGTCCATGCTCTGCGGGCGGCGGGCGACAAGGCCCGGGGCGCCACGGCCTACGTGACCCTTGAGCCGTGCAGCCACCACGGGCATACGCCACCGTGCGCCGATGCCCTGGTGAATGCCGGTTTGGCCCGTGTGGTCGCGGCGATGCAGGACCCGAACCCGGAAGTCGCCGGGCGTGGCATGCGTCGGTTGGCCCAGGCCGGGATCGAGACGTACAGCGGCTTGCTGGAAAAAGAAGCGCGGGCGCTTAACCCGGGCTTTCTCAAGCGCATGGAGCATGGCCTGCCGTTTGTGCGGGTCAAGTTGGCCATGAGCCTGGACGGTCGCACTGCCATGGCCAATGGCGAAAGCCAGTGGATCACCGGCCCGGCCGCCCGTGCCGCCGTGCAACGCCTGCGGGCCCAGGCCAGTGTGGTGCTGACCGGCGCCGACACGGTGCTGGCCGATGGCGCTCGCCTGACGGTGCGCGCTGCCGAGCTGGGCCTGAATGAAGAAACCACCGCCCTGGCAATGTCCCGTCCGCCGCTGCGCGTATTGATCGACGGTCGCCTGCGGGTGCCGCTGAACGCGCCGTTCTTCAAGGCCGGCCCGGCGTTGGTCATCACTTGCGTGACCCCGGACAACCAGTACCCCACCGGCCCCGAGTGCCTGGTGGTGCCGGGTGTCGACGGCCAGGTCGACCTGCGTTCCGCGCTGGTGGCCCTGGCGGCCCGTGGCGTCAACGAAGTGCTGGTGGAAGCCGGCCCAAGCCTGGCTGGCGCCTTCGCCCAGCAAGGCCTGGTGGACGAGTACGTGATATTCGTCGCCGGCAAGTTCCTCGGCTCCGCTGCCCGGCCTTTGTTGGACTGGCCGCTTGAGAAACTGGCCGACGCCCCCCAACTCAAGATCACTGAAATGCGCGCTGTGGGCGACGACTGGCGAGTCACCGCCATCCCTCTGCCATCAGCGAGCGTATAATTCCCGGCCTGCGCCACGTCTTCAGGAGAACGGCATGTTCACCGGCATCATCGAATCCATCGGCAGCATCCGTGCAATGACCCCAAAAGGCGGCGACGTACGCCTGCTGGTTGAAACCGGCAAGCTCGACCTGAGCGACGTCAAACTGGGCGACAGCATCGCCGTCAGCGGTGTGTGCCTGACCGTCATCGAATTGCCTGGCAACGGCTTTGCCGCCGATGTCAGCCGGGAAACCCTGGACTGCACCGCGATGAACGATCTCAAGAGCGGCAGCCCGGTGAACCTGGAAAAAGCCCTGACCCCGACCACCCGCCTCGGTGGGCACCTGGTCAGCGGTCACGTCGACGGTGTCGGCGAAGTCGTCGCCCGCAGCGAAAACGCGCGTGCCGTGGAATTCCGCATCCGCGCGCCCAAAGAGCTGGCCAAGTACATCGCCCACAAAGGCTCGATCACCGTCGACGGCACCAGCCTGACCGTGAACGCCGTGAATGGCGCCGAATTTGAACTGACCATCATTCCCCATACCCTGAGCGAAACCATCATGGCGTCGTACCAGCCGGGTCGCCGGGTGAACCTGGAAGTCGACTTGCTTGCCCGTTACCTGGAGCGCCTTCTGTTGGGCGACAAGGCCGCAGAGTCTGACTCTCTTCAAGGGCCCGCCGGGAACATCACTGAAAGTTTTTTAGCCGCTAACGGCTACCTTAAATCCTGACCCAAGGGGGTGCCGCGTGGCGCTCAACAGCATCGAAGAACTGGTTGAAGACATCCGCCAAGGCAAGATGGTCATCCTCATGGATGACGAAGACCGCGAGAACGAAGGCGACCTGATCATGGCCGCCGAGTTGTGCCAGCCGGAACACATCAACTTCATGGCCAAGCACGCCCGTGGCCTGATCTGCATGCCAATGAGCCGCGAGCGCTGCGAGCTGCTGAAGCTGCCATTGATGGCGCCGCGCAATGGTTCGGGGTTTGGCACCAAGTTCACCGTGTCCATCGAAGCGACTACCGGTGTGACCACCGGCATCTCCGCTGCTGACCGCGCCCGCACCGTACAAGCCGCTGCCGCGAAAGACGCCAAGGCCGAAGATATCGTCAGCCCTGGCCACATCTTTCCGCTGATGGCCCAACCGGGTGGCACCCTGGCTCGCGCCGGCCACACCGAAGCCGCCTGCGACCTGGCGCGCATGGCCGGTTTCGAGCCGAGCGGTGTGATCTGCGAAGTGATGAACGACGACGGCACCATGTCCCGTCGCGCCGAGCTGGAAGAATTTGCCGCGGTGCACAACATCAAGATCGGCACCATTGCCGACCTGATTCACTACCGGATGATCCACGAACGTACCGTTCAGCGGATTGCCGAGCAGCCGCTGGACAGCGAGCTGGGCCAGTTCAACCTGGTGACCTATCGTGACTCCGTGGAAGGCGACGTGCACATGGCCCTGACCCTGGGCACCATCTGCGCTGAAGAACCGACCCTGGTGCGGGTGCACAACATGGACCCGCTGCGCGACCTGCTGATGGTCAAGCAACCGGGGCGCTGGAGCCTGCGGGCCGCGATGTCCGGGGTGTCCGCGGCTGGCAGCGGCGTGGTATTGCTGCTCGGTAACCCGGTGGATGGCGACGTGTTGCTGGCGCATATCCGCGAAACCGCCGACCACGTGCCGGTGAAAAAACCGACCACCTACAGCATCGTCGGTGCCGGTTCGCAGATCCTGCGGGACCTGGGCGTACGCAAAATGCGCCTGATGAGTGCGCCAATGAAATTTAATGCCATATCCGGTTTCGACCTGGAAGTAGTAGAATACGTGCCCTCCGAATAAAGGACGGCGTTGTTTACCCCTTGTTCGCGGTTCAAATATCACTGAGGGGCGCGCACTAAGCGCGTCCCGGCTCTTTAAGAGATTTGTCGAATGACCCTGAAGACCATCGAAGGTACCTTCATCGCCCCCAAAGGCCGCTATGCCCTGGTGGTTGGCCGCTTCAACAGCTTCGTGGTTGAAAGCCTGGTAAGCGGTGCTGTGGATGCCCTGGTTCGCCACGGTGTGAGCGAAAGCGATATCACCATTATCCGCGCTCCCGGCGCCTTCGAAATTCCACTGGTTGCGCAGAAAGTTGCACAGCAGGGTGAATACGCGGCGATCATCGCCCTGGGCGCGGTCATTCGTGGTGGTACTCCGCACTTCGAATACGTGGCTGGCGAATGCACCAAGGGCCTGGCCCAGGTGTCCATGGAGTTCGGCGTGCCGGTCGCCTTTGGCGTGCTGACCGTTGATTCCATCGAGCAAGCCATCGAACGTTCCGGCACCAAGGCCGGTAACAAAGGTGCCGAAGCTGCCCTGTCCGCTCTGGAAATGGTCAGCCTGCTGGCACAGTTGGAGGCCAAGTGATTAGCGACGACAGCGATCAGTTCAACCCCCAGGACCCGCGCCCAGCAGACGCCGGCAAGCCCTCGAAGAGCGAAAAGCGTCGTGCGGCCCGTCAGCTCGCGACCCAGGCGCTGTACCAGCGCCACATGGCTAAAACCTCGCTGAACGAAATCGAAGCGCAATTTCGCGTCGACAACGATTTCAGCGCGGCCGATGCCAGCTATTTCCATGACATCCTGCACGGCGTTCCGGCCAACCTGCCGGAGATCGATGCTGCATTGTCGCCGTGCCTGGACCTGGCGATCGAAGAGCTGGACCCGGTTGAACTGGCCGTACTGCGCCTGTCCACCTGGGAACTGCTCAAGCGCGTCGACGTACCGTACCGCGTAGTGATCAACGAAGGGATCGAACTGGCGAAAGTCTACGGTTCCACCGACGGTCACAAGTTCGTCAACGGCGTGCTCGACAAGCTGGCCCCGCGCCTGCGTGAAGCCGAAGTGAAGGCGTACAAGCGCTAACTGGCGCTTGCTGACGCAATGGGCGAGTTTGAGCTGATCCGCAACTATTTCGCCGCCGCGCCTTGTGCGCAGGGCGGCGAAGGCATTGCACTGGGGATTGGCGACGACTGCGCCTTGCTGGCGGTTCCTCCCGGGGAGCAGCTGGCGATTTCCACTGATACTTTGGTGGCCGGCGTGCACTTTGCCGACCCCTGCGATCCGTTTCTGCTCGGCCAGCGCTCGCTGGCCGTGGCAGTCAGCGATCTGGCAGCCATGGGCGCCAATCCCCTCGCGTTTACCCTTGCCCTGACCACCCCGACGGTTGATGCCGATTGGCTGCAACGCTATGCCCAGGGTTTGAACGCCATGGCGCAGGGTTGCGGCGTGGTTCTGGTGGGTGGTGATACCACCCGTGGGCCGCTGAGCCTGACCCTGACGGTGTTCGGGCGGGTGCCAGCGGGCCAGGCCTTGACCCGCAGCGGCGCGCGGCCCGGCGACTTGCTGTGTGTTGGCGGTGAGTTGGGTAACGCGGCAGGCGCATTGCCGCTGGTACTGGGGCAGCGCACGGCAGAGGCTGCGATCGCCGAGCCGCTGCTGGCCCAGTACTGGTCGCCGCAACCGCAGTTGGCGCTGGGTTTGGCGTTGCGGGGCAAGGCCACGTCTGCCATGGATATTTCCGACGGCCTTCTGGCTGATTGCGGGCATATCGCCAAGGCGTCGGCTGTCAGCTTGTTGATCGAGCAGCAAAAGTTGCCGTTGTCGGCGGCCTTGCTGGCGTTCGTTGGCGACGCGGATGCCCGGGTGGCCGCGTTGAGCGGCGGTGACGACTACGTGCTGGCGTTCACCTTGCCGCCAGCCGAACTGGCACCGTTGCTGGCGTCGGGTGTGCCGGTGCATGTGATCGGCCGGGTCGAGGCGGGGCAGGGCGTTACCCTGCTGGACGCGGTTGGCCAGGACATCACACCCGCCATTCGTGGCTATCAACATTTCTGAAAGGCATAGAACCAAGCTGAAGGCCAATCGAACCTATTGATCTTTATCAGCGACAATTCAGCTTAAGCGTCTGTAGGAACCTGCTGTTACAATCTATCCCCTGTGAAATCAGAAATCAGGAGCACACGGTGCCCGTCGTTTTCGTTGCCGCTTCCAAGCTGCCAACCCCTTTTGCCACGTTCACCATGAATGGTTTTCTTGAAGAAGCCACCGGGCGCGAACACGTTGTTCTGAGTCTCGGTGATGTGGCCGACGGTGCGCCGGTTCTCGGCCGTTTGCACTCTGAATGCCTGACCGGCGACGCCCTGTTCAGCCAGCGCTGTGACTGCGGCTCGCAACTGGAAGCCGCGTTGCAGGCCATCGCCCGCGAAGGCCGTGGTGTGTTGCTGTACTTGCGTCAGGAAGGCCGTGGCATTGGCCTGTTGAACAAGATCCGCGCCTACGAGCTGCAAGATGGCGGCGCCGACACCGTTGAAGCCAACGAGCGCCTGGGTTTTGCAGCCGATCAGCGTGATTACGCGATCTGCCTGCCGATGCTCGAGCACCTGGGCGTCAAGTCCCTGCGCCTGATGACCAACAACCCGCGCAAGGTCAAAGCCTTGACCGACATGGGCATCACCGTCGCCGAGCGCGTGCCGCTGCACACCGGCCACAACCCGCACAACAAACTCTACCTGGCCACCAAGGCCAGCAAGCTCGACCACATGATGGGCAACGAGCACCAAGGCGAGGCCGACCGGGCGTGACGCGCGGCCAGGTCAAGCGGCGACTGTCGTTTAACTGGTGGCAATACCTGGCGTTGGCGCTGGTGCCGTTGTTTGTGGTCAACCTGGTGTTTGGCAAGGCCGATCCCTTGCTGCCGGTGCTGGCGATGCCGTTTTTTATCGCCGGCGTGGCCTCGATGTTTGTCAGCCTGCGTTACTTTCATGGCTATAAGCACGCGCTGATCGCCACGGGCAAAGCCCTCGATACCCCTGAAGAACCGGCTGCCTGGATCACCCTCGCGGCCCGTCGTCGTGTGGCGTTGCTGGTGGCTGCATTGCCGGCCTGGGTTGGCGCGCTGGCAGTGTTTGTCGGGCTGGAAGCGGTGCCGCTGTTTCTGCTGGCGCTGTCGACCCTGGTGCTGTTCTACCTCTATCGCATTCCGCGTCAGTTGGGTTGATGCGCGCCTGGCTGGCGGTGTTGCTGCTGGTCGTCGCGGCTCAGGCTGCGGCGGTCGAGCGGGTTGTCAGCCTTGCTCCTTCCTTGTCTGAAATCGTCGTTGAGCTGGGCGCTGCTGATTTGCTGGTGGGCGTGCTGGACGGCGGCGAGCGGCCACAGGCCTTGGCGAACGTGCCTTCGGTAGGAAACTACGGGCAGTTGGACATGGAGCGGCTGCTCAGCCTCAAGCCGGACCTGATCCTGCTCTGGCCGGGCAGCGTCGGCCCGGCCCAGCGTGAGCAGCTCCAACGCCTGAACATCCCGGTGTTTGTCGCCGAACCCCACAGCCTCGAACAACTCACCTCGCAAGTTGAAACCATTGCCCGGCAACTGGGGCGGGCTGATGCCGGCCGGCAATTGGCCTCGCAGTTGCGCCAGCGATTGGCCGAGTTGCGCTTGCGCTATTACCGAGCCGAGCCGTGGCGGGTGTTTTATCAGGTGTGGAACCAGCCCCTGTACACCGTTGGCGGCGGGCAGATCATCAGCGATGCACTGAGTGTGTGCGGGGCGCGCAATGTGTTTGATGACCTCAAGCTGCCGGCGCCGCAGGTCAGCATTGAGTCGGTGTTGCAGCGCAATCCCGAGGTGATTCTGGCGGGCGATCAAGCGCAGCTTGATGCGTGGAAGGCCTGGCCACAGGTGGCGGCGGTGGCGAACGGGCATTTGCTGGTAGTGCCCGACAAGGGCCTGGAACGGCCCAGCGGGCAGATGCTTGAAGCGGTGGCGCGGTTGTGTCAGGTGATTGCACCGAGTCTGTGAGACCGCTATCGCAGGCAAGCCAGCTCCCACATTTGACCGAGTTGTCTGGATAAACACGGCCCCCTGTGGGAGCCGGGCTTGCCCGCGATGAGGCCGGTGCCGGCGCCTTAGATTTCCGGGCTCCAGGTCACCCCGAACATCAACGCCCGGCCTTCTTCCCGATAGCCATATTGCTGGCCCTGATACTGATACAGCGCCCGGCTGTATTCTTTGTTCAGCAGGTTATCGAGCTTCATCTCCAGCCTGATCTCACGATTTACCGCCCAACTTCCCCGTAGACCGAGCAAGCCATAGCCGCCCATGGGTTGCTGGTTCGCCGCATCGTCGTAGCTGCTGCTCACCGCTTGCCAGCTGGCACCGACGCCGAACTGATCGAATTGACGATCCAGGTCCAGGCTCAAGGTGCGTTTGGCCCGACGCGCCAGTGTGCGCCCGGTGTCGCGGTCCCGTGGGTCGATCAGCGCAATGCCGAGGCTGCTTTGCCAGCCGAACAGCTCTTGCTTGAGCGCCGCCTCGAAGCCGTTGATGCGTGCGGAGCTGACGTTTTGTGGGACGTGTCCGTTGAGTACGATCGCGTCCTTCAGGTCGGTCCTATATAACGAGGCTTCCAGTCGGCTCGTGTCATTGAGTTGGCTTCGCCACTGCATCTCGTAGCTTTTCGAGGTTTCGGGCTTGAGGTTCGGGTTGCTGTTTATCCCGTATAGGTCATCCGGGTAATAGAGGTCGTTGAACGTTGGCGCCCGAAAGCCTTCGCTATAGCTCAGCAACAGATCATTGTCCGGGTTCAGCGGCAGGGTGAAGGTGCCGCTCCAGCTGTTGTGGCCGCCGAACTGTTGGTTCTGGTCGCGGCGCAGGCCCAGTTCTGTGGAGAAAGATTGCGCCTGGAAACGGTGCTGGATAAACGCAGCCCGGTTCCAGCGACTGTCCTCATTGAGCAGGGCACTGCTGTTGACCTGATCTTCGTACCAGTCGCCCCCCAGGATCAGGCTGTTCTGCTCATTGAGGGTCAGGTCGTTTTGCCAGTTCAGCGAGTTGCGGTAGGTGTTGAACACGCTGCGTTCGGTGCTGAGCTTGTCCCGGGTTTCTTCGCGGTTCTCGCTGTGGCCCGCTTCCAGTCGTGACTTCCACGTTTCATTGATGTGTGCGTCGACATAGCTGCTGACGCTGCTCACAGTGAAGTTGGAATAGGGCTTTTGCGGGGAGAACGAGTTGTCGAATTCGCTTTTGCCACGGTTATCCAGCACGTTCACCCCGGCTTCGAGGTCATCGTTGAAGGCATGGCTCAGGCTGAAACTGGTGGACTGGTTGCGGTAGGCGTCATGGTCGCGGTCGCTGGGGTACGAGGCATATGTGCGATTAATCCCGGCGGTGTCATCCAGGCTGGCGCCGAGGTTGAAGCGGGTTTTCTCGTCACCGCCGGACAGGCCCAGGCTGCGCTCCCACGTCTGGTTGCTGCCAAATCCCACATGCAGGCGGGGTTGCAGGCCGGACTCGCTGCCGCGTCGGGTAAAGATCTGAATCACCCCGCCAATCGCATCGCTGCCGTAGATCACCGAGCGCGAACCGCGCAGCACTTCCACCCGTTCGATCTGCTGGATGTTCAGGTGCTGCAGGTTGCTGTCGCCGGAAGTCGAGTTGCCGATGCGCTGCCCGTCGACCAACACCAGGCTTTGGGCCGACTTGGTGCCACGAATGTAAACGCTCGCCAGGCTGCCACGGCCACCGGCTTGTGAAACCTGTACGCCGGGCACGCGGCTCAGCAGATCGGTCACGCTGGTGGGTTGCAGGCGGTCGATGTCGTCGCGGGTGAAGACGGTGTTGGCGGCGCTGCTGTCGTTACGCGCCTGCACCTGGCGGTTGGCGCTGATCACCACGTCGGGCAGCTTGAGGGCTTCGTCGCGTTCGAAGCTGTCGGCGAGCAGGTCGGTGGCTGGCAATAACAGAAGGGGCAGGGCAAAGCGAAGGCGGTTCATGGACTGTCCGTAGCATTTGAAGTTGGCATAAACAAATGTGGGAGCGGGCTTGCTCGCGAAGGCGCCGTGTCAGTCAATACATCTGTTGACTGACCCACCGCTTTCGCGAGCAAGCCCGCTCCCACATTTTTAATCGCGTTTCTACAGACCCAGCAGGGCCATGCGCTGACGAACCGAAGCTTCAATCCCTGCTTCATCCAGCCCGCACTCGGCCAGCATCTGTGCCGGTTTGGCATGCTCGACATACACATCCGGCAAGCCCAGATGCAGCACCGACTTGAGGATGTTTTCCCGCGCCAGGAACTCACTGACCGCCGCACCGGCGCCGCCCATGATGGCGTTTTCTTCGAGGGTCACCAGCAGCTCATGGCTACCGGCGATCTCGCGTACCAGTGCCTCATCCAGTGGTTTGACGAAACGCATGTCCACCACCGTGGCGTCGATCTTCTCGGCCACTTTCAAGGCTTCAGCCAACTGCACGCCGAACACCAGCAAGGCAACGTTGCTGCCTTGGCGACGGACGATGCCCTTGCCGATCTCGATAGGCTCAAGGTCTTTCTCGATCACCGCATTCGGGCCATTGCCCCGCGGGTAACGCACCGCTGCCGGGCCGTTGTACAGGTGGCCGGTGCTGAGCATCTTGCGCAGTTCGTTCTCGTCGCTCGGGGTCATCACCAGCATGCCGGGGATGCAGCGCAGGTACGACAGGTCGAAACTGCCGGCGTGGGTCGGGCCGTCTTCGCCTACCAAACCGGCACGGTCGATGGCGAACAACACGTCGAGGTTCTGCACCGCGACGTCATGAATCAGTTGGTCATAACCACGTTGCAGGAACGTGGAGTAGATCGCGACTACCGGCTTGGCGCCTTCACAGGCCATGCCGGCGGCGAAGGTCACCGCGTGTTGCTCAGCGATCGCTACGTCGAAATAGCGCAGCGGGAACTGCTCGCTGAACGCTACCAGGTCGGAGCCTTCCTTCATCGCCGGGGTGATACCCACCAGGCGCGGATCGGCGGCGGCCATGTCGCAAAGCCATTCACCAAACACGCCGGAGTACTTCGGCCCGCTGGCTTTCTTGGGCGCAGCAGCCGGTGCGTTCAACGGTTCAAGCTTGGTGATCGCGTGGTAACCAATCGGGTCGACTTCCGCCGGGGCGAAGCCTTTGCCTTTTTTGGTGACGATGTGCAGGAACTGCGGGCCTTTCAGGTCACGCATGTTGCGCAGGGTCGCGATCAAAGTTGGCAGGTCGTGACCGTCGATCGGGCCAATGTAGTTCCAGCCCAGCTCTTCGAACAGGGTGCCGGGAACCAGCATGCCCTTGGCATATTCTTCGGTACGACGGGCAATTTCCCACGCGCCGGGCAGACGCGAGAGCACCTTCTTGCTGCCTTCACGCATGCTGGCGTAAGTGCGGCTGGAGAGGATTTTTGCCAGGTAATTCGACAGGCCGCCGACATTGCGCGAGATCGACATGTCGTTGTCGTTGAGGATAACCAGCATGTTGGCGTTCACTTCCGGCGCATGGTTCAGCGCCTCGAAGGCCATGCCGGCGGTCAACGCGCCATCACCGATCACCGCAATCGCCTTGCGATCGCTGTTCTGCAGGCGGGCGGCAATCGCCATGCCCAGCGCTGCACTGATCGAGGTGCTGGAGTGGCCGACGCCAAAGGTGTCGTACTCGCTCTCGGAGCGGCGCGGGAAGGCCGCGATGCCGTCCTTCTGGCGCAGGCTGGCCATGCGCTCGCGGCGTCCGGTGAGGATCTTGTGCGGATAGGCCTGATGACCCACGTCCCACACCAGCCGGTCGTCCGGGGTGTCGAACACGTAGTGCAGCGCGATGGTCAGCTCAATGACGCCCAAGCCGGCACCGAAATGCCCACCGGTCTGGCCGACCGTATAGAGCAACTCCAGGCGCAACTCATCGGCCAGGGTTTCCAGCTCGGCTTCACCCAGGCGGCGCAGACCGGCTGGCGTGTTGGCACGGTCCAGCAGGGGCGTGGCCGGGCGCTTGCGGGGAATCTCTTGGAACGTCGTGGGCATCAGGCGAATCGTTATAGGTATAGAAGAGGCGGCAGTTTACCTCAAGCATCGCAAACTGCCCACGCAGAGCGCCGAACTTGGCTGATATGCGGTGGAAAAGGCCGCTGCTGTCAGTGGCGACGTTCGACGATATACCGCGCCAGGTCACGCAGTGGCTCGGCAGCCGCGTCGAAAGGTCGCAGGGCATCCAGTGCCTGGTCCCGCAGCTCCAGGGCGTAAGCCTTGGCGGCTTGCAGGCCGAGCAGCGAAGGATAAGTCGGCTTGTCTCGTGCGATATCTGCGCCCTGGCGTTTGCCGAGGGTTGCGGTATCACTTTCAACGTCGAGAATATCGTCCTGCACTTGGAACGCCAGGCCAACGGCCCGCGCGTAGGTTTGCAGCGCCGCCAGTTGCGCGGCTTCGGCACGGCCACTGGCGAGGGCGCCAAGGTGCACGGCGGCTTCGATCAGCGCGCCGGTCTTGTGGCGGTGCATATATTCCAGGGCTTGTTGATCGAGCTTGAGGCCAACCGAGCCCAGGTCAATCGCCTGGCCGCCGACCATGCCGGCCGGGCCCGCTGCCAATGCCAGCGCGGTAACCATACGCAGGCGGATCTCGGCGTTGACGCTGCTCAGGCGCGGGTCCAGCAGAGCGCTGAACGCCAGGCTTTGCAGGCCGTCACCGGCGAGAATCGCGCAGGCTTCATCGAAAGCTTTATGGGTGGTGGGCTGGCCGCGACGCAGATCGTCGTCGTCCATCGCCGGCAAATCGTCGTGCACCAGGGAATAAGCGTGGATCAACTCCACCGCACAGGCGGCGCCGTTGGCTTCTTCCGCTTGCGTACCGAGAGCCTCACAGGCCGCATAGGCAAGCAACGGACGAACGCGCTTGCCGCCATTCATCACGCTGTAGCGCATGGCTTCATACAGGCGAGTCAATTCAGGGCTAGGCGCGACAAACAGCGGTTCCAGCGCAGCATTGACCCGGGCCTGGCTGCCGGCCTGATAAGCGTCGATCATTCAGGCTGTTCCGCATCGAAAGGTTCTTCGGCCAACTCCCCATCGCGCTCCAGCAACACCTGGACCTTCTGCTCCGCCTGCGCCAAGGCGCTCTGGCAGTCGCGGGTCAGGCCGATGCCTTGCTCAAACGCCGTCAGCGAGTCTTCCAGCGACAACTCGCCGTTCTCCATCCGCTCGACCAGGGTTTGCAGGTCGGCGAGGGATTGTTCGAAATCGAGTGCAACTTTTTTGCGGGCCATGGCGGCTATTCCGGTAGACGGTAAACCGGCGCGACACTAGCAGACATGGGGGATTGGGGCAAATGAGTGGGGGGATTTGCCTTGGAAATCAATCGCCTTGGGTGTTGATCTGGTAGCGGGTGCTGCGGCCGCCGCCGGGTAGTCGAACCAGGCAGTTTTTTTCCAGAAGATCGGCCAGATGTCGCGTCGCCGTGGCCTTGGACACGTTGGCCACAGCCTGATACAGAGCCGCGCTGATCCCGTGCTCAAAGCCCTTTTCGCCACCGTCGAGCAAGCGATTCAAGACTTTAGTCTGCTCGGCACTGAGTGCGTGGTGCCGATGCTGTTGCCAGAAGCGGCTTTTGCCCAGCACCCGGTCAATCCGCATCATCGCCTGTTGCAGGCTACGAAGCAGTGTTTGCAGGAACCACTCAAGCCAATCGGTGACATCCAGCGTAGCCTTTTGACGGGTTTCCAGCGCACGGTAATAGCCCGCCCGGTCTTCAAGGACGCTCGCCGACATCGCGTAGAAGCGGATCGCTTGGTTCTCGGCTTGGGCAAGCGCGAGGTCAGTAATAGCCCGCGTCAGACGACCGTTACCATCATCGAAGGGGTGCAGGGTGACGAACCAGAAATGCGCCAGGCCTGCACGCAGCAATGGGTCAAGGGCCGCATGATTCCGGCTGGCTTCAAACCATTCGATGAAATCGTCCAGCGACTGCTCTAGCCCTTGGCGGGGTGGGGCCTCGAAATGCACAGTGGGTCGGTCCAGTCGTCCCGACACGACTTGCATGGGCTCATCGCCCCTTAAGGTTCCTACGTTCAACCCGTGCGTGGAAAGACGGGTTTCCTCGGTGGGAAACAACCATCGATGCCAGTTGAATAGACGGGTGAGGGTAAACGGTTGAGCAAACTGTTGCGTGGCGTCCAGCATCAAGTCAGCCAAACCCTCGCTACGTCGGCTCACGGAGCCTTCTTGCAATTGCTCCAGGCCCAGGCGTCGGGCCAAAGAGGAACGTACCGAGCCCACATTCAGTTGCTCACCCTCGATTGCCGAGGAGGTCAGAATGTTTTGCAGCAACGCATCCAGTTCGTTTTCTGAACTCTGTGCCTGGCTGACCGAACCCAGCATGCCCAGCAACTTTCCTTGCGCCTGCGTGCACTCTCGCAACAACGCTGCAAGGCGCTCTGGTTGCCAGTGAAAGTGCGGCCAGTCGGGTTGTTGCCAGATCCAGTATGGGTGATCCATGTAGGTATGCTCGGTGTGTGAGCCGAATAGAAGGCTTATTCGGCTCATTTGGTGAGCCGATTGTGTGAGCTATTCGGCTCACTGTCCAGTCAGCCGCGTACGATCAAGATGCGACGGGTGAGGGCAATCTTGGTCACCGTTGATGTCACGCACGCGGTTGCGCCAGGAGTGGTCGATGGTTAGGTTATTGGCGATGCGATAGAGAAAAGCGCGAACGTCGCCGATCTTCGCGACTTCGCTGTTGATCTGGTGGATGAAGGCGTCATGCATAGTCGTTGGCGATTTCGCGGCAGTTTACCCGGCGGGTGAAGTACGCAAGGAGTTCACTGCGGTGACGGCGCTAGAGCGGGCCGAGGTTGCGCCAGAGGAGCCGTGCATGGCATGGCAGGGCGGCGTTTTTGGGGGAATAGTTGAAGTGGGGGGATGGTAGAGGGGGTGAGGATTTGTCACCAGAAGGGCGGTTAGCTCCATGGCTGACCGCTGGTATTAACTATGAGCAGACTACGCCCAGCTTACGCAGCCATGGTCATCCATGTTGGTGACGAATGTTTGGTCTTGGTCAGTGACCCAGAAAGGATAACCCGTTGTTTCAGCTAAAATGCTAGCAAGATTGTTGGCGCTGCCTACCCTCCATGCTCTGTGGGATGAGTCAAAAACAATTAAAATCAGCGTTCCACTATGAATCAGATCTGGTATCTCCTTCCAGAAATTTGGATTGTGTTGCTCGTTTTTTATATTGAGATTACTAGGGTCAAGCGCTTTTTGTTTGGTTGTAAAAAATCTCTCGCTAAGAGATTTAATCAGTAAGTCGACCTCGTTAGTTTTCAGCTTTTTGGCTTCTATATTTAAGGTGATTATAGTCTCGTCGCTTTCTTTTTCTAAGTAGTTCATTGTTGTTATCGCGTTGGTAAATTTATTAGAGGCTCTCATTTTAAGTGCGACCCCTGACGGGTTAATTATAGGATTTAGGCTTCCAAAATTCTAATCCAACCATATGCCTTTCTATGTCATCCATATCGTCCTCTCCAAGAGTATCGTCAAAATGTTTTGATATTATATTACGGATCTGAGCGAGCCGCGTTGTGATGCCGAAGTCGTCGATAAAGTCGGTGGTTTCTTTTCGGTACTCTTCCAGAGCAAAAGGCTTGTCCGCATAAAAACTACCCATGTCGCGCAAGGAAATAAGTATGAACTCAATTTCCGATAACACTTTCAGTGCTTCCATTCCAGTTAGTGCTATATTTTTGTTTTGCTCTAGCATTGTTGTTTGCTTCCATGGATTTTATGTTTGGATGAGCGTTTTGCCTTATGGAGCTTAGAGTTATGAAGGGCTCTGCATATATTCGTAAATGTCGCTTCTTGTTATTTCTTTTATTTCTAGTTCATTTATCTTGGATAGGATGAGGTTTTTATGTTTTGAGTGACATATTAACTGAATGGCCCCGTAAGTCTCGCCATTAAAGAATCGGATAGATAAAGTCGAACTGTTGAATAATATTAGTCTGAAATCATTTGTGGTTAATATGTAATCGAGAGCGCTTAATCTTTGCGAGAGTTCAGCGGTTCTTTCGTTTTGTATCATCAGTCGTATTGAATTGCAAGCGCTACCCAGCGTTGATGGGTCTGTTTCCGTAGAGGGCGTGTTTAATTGTTGTATGTAGGAATATACCGACGTTACTTCATTTTTCAGTAAAATATCTCCAGGTCCCGCTTTTTTTGAAAACTCCTTTATAGTCACATATTCCATAGTTTTGCTGTATGGCTTTATTCCATACGTGCCCCATCTTACCGTGAATGGCCACTTTTCCTTGAGTAAAAACTCAAGCTTGCACCACGAAGGCCAAGCTTCTTTGATTTCGTGATTAAGTAAGGTGAGTGTCAGGAAGTCCTTGTCGTAACTGTGGATGACCTGATCCCAAGGATAAATGCCGTCCTCACATATAAATACCGTGTTCATTCGTTATCTCTTGAAATATGTGTGCGAGTCGTCGCCAATGGCTAGGGGTGCTTTACGTTCATTTATGAGCACCTCAGTGTTGAAGTGTGGACCATGATTGCCTTTTGTATGACCTAAAGAGTGCTCGCGAATCTCGATTATCCGATTCTTTAACTCAAAAACATATACCCTTCCTTGAGTGTAACGGTCTTGATCCGTAATTGTTTCTCGACGCACATGTTTAGGTAGTTGATTTTTTTGAATTCCTGCAATTTTTTTTGCCCTCCTGAATGCCCCATTTCTTGAGAGCTTACTATCGGATCCTTTAGGCGGCTCTACGTCGCCTTCGTTTACCTTGGCTTTGCTCGTGGGGTCTTCAGCGCGGTGCGTCGGCTTACATCCATCCCCACCCGGGCAGGTACTCAACCCCAACGGATCCACCCACCCCGTCGGGTTGGGCGCGTATTGGTATCCGTTCAGCCCGCCCGCCAGCTTCACCGGGTCGGGCGTCAGATAGCGGCCAATGTCCGGATTGTAGTAGCGATGGCGGTTGTAGTGCAGCCCGCTTTCCGGGTCGAAGTATTGGCCCTGGAAGCGCAGCGGGTTGGTGAGGGTATTGACGTCCAGCTTCGCGATTTGGCCGTAGGCGCGGTAGTGGGCGGACCAGACGATTTCGCCGTCGGATGCGGTGAGTTCCTGTGGGGTGCCGAGGTGGTCGAGTTGGTAGTGGAAGGGTTTTACGTCTTCCGGGCCGTAGCCTTTAAGCAGCGCTAATGGGCGAAAGCTATTGGGTTCGTAGAGGTAACTTTGGTGGTGATCGACGCTGTGCTCGGCGATCAGCTTGTCGCCTTGCCAGAAAAACTCGGTGGTCTGGCCTTTTAAGGTTTTGGCGATACGCCGTCCAAACGGGTCGTAGCGATATGCGGCCTCGGTACCGTCCGGCTGGATGACAGCAATCAGCCGGTGTTGGCAGTCGTAGCGGTATTCGGTAACCAACTGTTGAGCCCGGCCCCGGCGTTCGCGCAGGAGATTGCCGAAGGCGTCGTAGTCGTAATGACGGTCGCCTTGCATCAACAGGCGGTTGCCTTTGACGACGCTGGGCCCGACGCGGTCTTGCATCAGCAGATTGCCCGCCGGGTCGTGGACGAAGCGTTCCTGCAGGTCTTGCTCGTGGTTGGCGCGGGTCAGGCGGTCGAGCGGGTCGTAGTGGTAGTCGTGCTGGCCTTTGCGGGTGTCGAGGATGCGGGTCAGGTTGCCGCGTTTGTCGTAGTCGTATTGGCGGCGCTGGTGGCGTTGTTCTTGTTGGGTGATGGCGTGGGCGTGCAGGCGGCCCTGGTCGTCGTAGTGGTAGTGGCTGAGGAGTTGGCCTTGCTGGCGCTGGTGTTCACGGCCGGATTTGAACAGGTGCGAGGTGAGCAGGTTGCCGTTGAGTTCGATGGTGGCAAGGTCGCCGCCTTTGTCGTGGTGAAAGGCCAGGCGGTTGTTGTCGGGCAGGCGCAGGTAGTTGAGTTGCCCGCATTCGTCGTAGCGGTAGCGCAGCGTCCCCCAGCCCTGGTGCTCGGCAGTGAGGCGGTTTTGCAGGTCGTATTCGTAGTGAAGCGGCCAATTACCGTCGTCGACGCTGAGGAGATTGCCGAGGCGGTCGTAGGTGTAATCAACCGTGCTGCGGTCGGGCAGGGTTTTTCTTACGAGGCGCCCGGCAGCATCGCGCGCATAACCGGTAACCAGCTGACTGCCGTCATCGCCGTATTCGGTCTTTTCCAGCAGGTGCCCGGCAAGGTCATAACCGTAGGCAGTACGCCGGCCATCAAACCCGATTTCCTGCTGGATCAGGCCATTGGCGTGATAGTCGAGCCGATAGGTTTCCCCAGCCTCGTTTTCGATCTCGGTGAGTAACAGCCGGACATTGTCGTAGCGGTAGTTGAGCTGCGTGCCGTCCGGATTAATCCGACGGCTGATCAGGTGCAGACCGTCGGCATACTCATAGCGAGTTACCCGCCCCAGTTCATCACGCTCGGCAGTGATTTTTCCGTACGGGTTGTAGCTGAATTCGCGAGTGCCACCGTCGGGCTGAATCACCTTCAGCAAGCGACCCACGGCGTCCCACTGATACTGGGTCAGCGCGCCATGCTCATCCTCGCAAGCCACCTGTCGCCCCAGGTCGTCATAGCGATAACGCCGCACTCCGCCATTCACCAGCTTCTCTTCGGTGAGCTGGCCACGCTCGTTCCAGATCAGCCGCTGGCTGCTGTTGTCCGGATACCAGACGCCGGTGAGCTTTCCATGTTTGGTGTAGGTGTATTCGGTGTAGTTACCATCCGGATCGGTCTTGCGGGTGATATCGCCTTGATCGTTACGCTGGTATTTCCACACCGCGTCACCACGGCGTACAACCCGTACGAACCCGTTGTCATGCTCGTAGGACGTCGGCGCATCGTCACCGGGAAACAGCGCAATCAACCGACCGGCTTCGTCGTACTGATACGCCGTCACCGCCCCCAACGGGTCCTGCTCGACCGTCAGGCGGCCTTTTTCATCGTAGGATTTGAAGTGCTGCGCGCCGTCCGGATCGGTCCGCTGCACCAGCCGTGCGCGCTGGTCATGAACGTAGACTTCCTGGCTGCCATCGGCGTTGTGCACGGTGACGGTGCCGTTGTCGTCCCACACATACCGCGTGTCCATCTGCGAAAAGCTGGCCCAGTGCCGGACACACCTTGCAGCCTTGCCAGACCTTTCCCACTCCCAGAAGAAACTCGCCCCGCCGGCCAGTTCCCGTTCCAGGATCACCTGTTGATCGTCGTAGCGATAACGCTCGCTTTCGCCTACCGCGTTGGTCGCCTCAACCAACCGCCACGCATCGTCGTACTTATAGGCAACAACGTTTTGCTCGGTAACCCAGCCGAGTTCCCGCTGCACTTGATAGTCGACCGCAACGATGTGTCCACGGTCATACCGCAGTAGCAATCCCTGGCCAACGTGGTTATCGATCCGCTGAATCCGTCCTGAATAGTCGCGGGAAATGCGCAGCCGGTTGTCATACGCATCGCTGATCGACGTCAGCACACCGTTGCGGAAATGGTAGAAAAGCGAGGCCTGAGCCAGTACCAACTCATCAGGCAAAGCGCCCAGATAAATCGCTGCTTCCGCCAGGCTATTGGTGATGGCCGGCCGCGCAGCAGAGGGCAGGGGGACGGTGGTGCTGCGGTTTTCGTGATCGGTCCATACCACCGATTCGCCACTAACCACCAACCGCTGCGCCAGCGAATTACTCCAGCCAAACCCCAACCCGCAATCCACTTCCACTGCACTGCTGCGATACAACCGCGTCCAGGCAAACGGCAGCACACCTTCCAACGAGCCGTCTGTGAGGGTCAGCAGCTCCTCCCCTGTAACCATCGAAACCGGGCAGCCATTGGTTGCGGTCTTATCTGCGGGAGCGGCCGCGTCACCGCCGGGGTTCTTCGCAGAGGAGGGAACGTCATCGACATGCGCTTTCTCGCGAACCGCCGTGTTCTGACGCGGCCCCCAGCGCATCTGCACGCCACCCTTTTTCAAACCCTCAACAGCGCCCCGAACCGCCACGGCCTTATAGCGATTCGCTGCCCCAATAAAGCTCTGAAGAACTCCGAAAATACCCTTCACAAACTCAATGGCTGCCTCAACAATCCGAGCGCCATACCTGAGCGCACGTGAACTCAGATAAGCGATGCCCGCCGCCGGCAAAACAACCGTCAGCAACGCAGCCACCAACAAGTCGATCAGCAGCGACACCACAAACCCGGCCACCGCCTCGGCGGTACTCCCGGCAACCTCACTCGGCGGCAGCGCAGACAGCCAAATCATCGCCGTGCGCAACATCAGGTACAGCGCCGCTTCATCACTGGCCAACAACATGGCCTGTTCCATCACCTTTGGCGCAGTGCGAGCCATCTCCCTCAATTCGCTGGCTTTCGCCCCCAGGCTTTCAAACAGCTGGCCGGGGTCCTTGAAGATCTCCTGCACCTGCTTGATGGCGTCCCACACCCCGGTGATCGCCGCCCAACTTCCCGCCAGCACGCCATTGCCAATCGCACTCGAAGTGGACCTTTCCCAATGCGGCTTAAACCCACTCCATTCCTTGCGCAGCCAACTTTCCAGGTCAGCAGTCAAACCGTCGTAAGACGAAAACAGCGCCTCGACCTGCTCCTGCGAAACCCCACCCTGCACCCGCACCCGGTAACGCTTGCCAGCCACGCAGTGGTGAAAACCTTTCCCCTGTTCATCGAGCATGACCACGGTTGAACTGCCGTCATCCAGCCCAATCACCTCAATCGGAATACCTCCCAGCGGCACGTCATACACCGACTCGAACTTGCTCTCGATCTCCAGTACGCCACCCACCTCACAGCGCACTACCGTCGAGAAGTTGTCATCGGTCATGCTCACCGACGTGCTCGAATCCCCCACCCGAATGATTCGGTCCATTCCCAGCAGCGACGGCAAATCTGTCGCATGGCTGACCTTGTCCAACGCCTGCGAATACCAGGCGCTCATCTGCTGGCGATACACCGCCAGGCTCCGATGAAAGCCATCCAGTTCGTGTTCGATATGGGCAATGTGGGACGAAGAAGCAGTCATCCATGACGTCTCTGCAAAGAGGAGGCGTCGGAGTCTGCAACAGCAAACTAGGGCCTGGACGAGTGGTCCGCAAAATCAGATTGGGCTTACGGGGAGGGAGATTTTTTCCGTGTCGAGCCGCTGCCCGGCACTACGTAAAACGGCGATTCAGCTTATTGATTACCGCGTTCTCCCCAGCATTGCGCCGGGGAGGAGCCGGTGTCGATCAATCGTACAGCCACGGCTTCAGCTCTTGCAGGTTCTTCACCACGATCTGCTGGGCTTCGGGTTTAGGGTCCAGGTTCTTCGGATCGATCTGATAACGCTGCAGGACATATTTCACCAGCGCCTGGCGACTAGGGATTACCAACTGCCCGTCGACCATGCCGAAGTCCGTCTCGATGATCGCCCGCTGGGTCGGCGACAATCGCAGGTCGGGTGCTATCACCAGGTCCACTGCGGTCTCCCAGACCGTGTCCTCGTCGATCAGGTTTTCCGACTTGTCCAGCAACTCCGGCTCGCCCCTCAGGCGGCTGAGCACAAAGTCACGGTACTTACGGTTCTTCTCGCAGTAAGCCCGCACATGCCAGCGCATGCCCGTGTACACCAGGGTATGAGGCGCAATCAGGCGAATCTCCGGCTCCGGGTTGGCCAGGGAAACGTACTCGGTTTCCTGGCGCAGCCCCTCGCGGCAGGCCTTGAGCAGTGGGCGCAAAATCTGTGGCCGAATGCTGCGGTCAGGCACTTCCAACACCTTGGAATGGGCATAGGCCAACGCCAGCCCTTCAATGTGCGGCGCTCGTTCATTGTTCTGGTACAGCAGGTGCAAATAGGCGCTGGCGCTGTCGTCGATGAACCTTGGCTTGAACAGTTTGCTCGGGACATAGCCCTTGAGCTGCTTGTCATATGTCAAGTTTCGGGGCGCATGCTCGTTGATGTACGTGTTGATGTCCTTCGACGCCTGCTGCCGGCTGATGCCGAAGCTTTGGATCAAGTGCCCCGTGGTCAGGCGCCCTTCCCACCAGGCGACTGTCTCGATCAAGCGATAGCGAAGTGCCAGGTCCCAACGTACTTGCTCAATGGATTGCTTGCGTTTCATGACCCCTCCCATGTGTGCCATTACTTTACCTGTATCTGTCCACAGTATGGACCTGTAATCAAAGGCTACATATCGTGTGGCTGTCTTCGGGATTGCCCGAAGCTAAAAAAAGGAAAAAGGACATGGGTATGTCGGAGTTGATTTCGACAAGTGCGTTGGTGTTGATCGGTGTGATTCTGCTGGTGTTGTTGATGCAGTACCTGCGGCTTCGGGAGATCTGGAAGTTTGTGATGGGCTGTCGCACCGCGACACGCTGGGCGAAGATCCGGGAGATGGAGAATCGTGAGTTAAAGCGGGCGTTGCGGGCGGAAAGGGCGCGGGTGGCCGAGCTGCGAGGAAGGCTTGAGGTCACGTGAGGCTATGTATACCCCAATCGCTTGCGGGCAAGCGATTGGGGTTGGAGCCACATTAAGCAGCCTGGAGCACCGCCATGCGACCGTTGGGCAGCGACAGTAACAACCGGTTTTCTTCCGAGTCGATCAGCTGTTTGGCTCGGTGTTCGATGCGGTGGAAGGTTTCAGCTTTATCGCCGATGCTGCCGCGGACCAGTTGGCGATGTTGGTCATTGAGGAAGCCTTTATAGAGCCCAATAGCGCCTTGATAGCGCTCGGAACCATCCTCCAGAATTTGTTGTGCCAACTGCGGTTTGCCGACGCGAGCGGCCAGCAGGTACTCGGTGTGCATGCCCAGCGGCATGATTTCCAGCATCATGTGAGCGAAGTTAACCACCAGCTCATAGTGCTTGTTGGTCAGCTCGTTGCTGTTGTGCGCAAGGTTCAGAATGTTATCGATGAACGACAATGCGTGGTTGCGCTTGGCGGCTGCCGTGGCCAGAAGCGGGTAGGCCACTTCCTTGATTTCATGGGCCAGGCTGCGGTCTTTCAGCAGCGTACGGGCGACCTCTATGGCGCCGATGTAGTCGGTGACCTTGTCCATGTAGTAGATGATGTTTTGCGAGTGCAGGTCTTTGGATATTTCGTCGACAGTGCTCTGGATCTTATCGAGCTTGGCGGCCAGGTATTTGGTCTGGATGATCAGGGCGCCGAGGATCACGCACGTCGAGGCAGCCGCAGCCAGGACCGTGGTCATTTGTGCGGCTTTGATCGCCTCTTCAGCAGACTTGATCAGCGTCTCCTTGAACGGCAAGTGCTGGATGATGCCGGTCTCGCCGCTGCCTGCTTTCCAGTAGGCCACGCCGTCATGGATGACGGCTTTGCCCTGTGCCAGCGCATCCAGCAGTTTTTTGGAGAAGGCGGACTCATCGAGCACCCAGATTTTTTGCAGCAGGTCGGCGGCAGCTTGCATTAGAAACGGTCCTCTTTTTCGTATTTTCGGCGCATGTAGGCGATCTGGATAACCGCCGGAATCGTGACTCGGTAGGCGGCGCCGCTGAACATCGGAATGGTAATGGCCAACGCCGCTACCGGCCCTGCGAAAGCGGCCACGGCGCGCCCGCCTATCAACGCAGCGGCGCCGCCTGCGCCCATGGCGGCAGCGCTACCGAAGAACTGGCGCGCGGAGGTCGCGAGCCACGCCGACCACTCGAACGAGCTTTTACCGCCTGAGCTGATCGCCTTGATGATGGCCACTATCGGCATCGAATCAATGGCGTCTGGCAGGTTCATCGATTCCATGGCCTTGTGTTTTTCAGCATCGGACATGCTGTCCCAGGACTGTGCGACCAGCCGTTCGATCAGCGTGTTTTCGATGTCATAGGCCGACGCTTTACTGTCGTATTTGGCTTTTGCCTTGTCGCAGACGTCGCTGAGCATTTCCCGGTACAAAACACCCTGGCGGCGGAACAGGTTGACGATGGAGTCACCGGCAAAATGCTGCAGCTCACCGGCGACCAACTTCCAGCATTGGCGCCATTGGTTCGGCTGTCCCTCAAGCTGTTTGAATTGCGGGTCGTCGGCAATCTCGCTGGCCACGCGTTTTTCGCCGTCGTCATCGAACATCAGGTACTTGGCCAGTTGGCGGATGTCGTCCTCTGTGCAGTACTGGAGAAACGCCAGGTCATCATCCGGTCGGTAGGTGATACCCATTGCTGTAATCCTTTGTCTGTAGTGAAAAGTGGGGTGAAGCCTGCCTAGCGATCTTCCTGAATCACCCAGCGCACTTCGATACGCCGTTGTTGTGCGTCCTCGGGGGCGATGCCGGGAATGGGCTGGGAGTCGCCGTAGCCGGCCACCACCACGCGTTTTGCGCTGGCCGTGTCGAGGTCGCCGATGATCAACTTGCGGGCCTCTCGGGCGCGTGCGGCGGACAGAGTGAAGTTGTCGTCGTATACCGTGCAAAACGCCTCGAAGTTGGTCACTGGGCGTGATACGGGCAAGTTGTCGGTATGGCCTTCGATATACACTTTTCCGCTGCTGAAGGTGGCCAGGAAGTCAGCGATACGCGCCTCGATACTGGCGAACGCCAGTTTGGCCTGATCAGTGACACAGGCGCTGCCGCGGCCGAAAATACCGTCCCGCAAGGTCATCTTCTGCGCGTTGATGTCCAGCACAACCAACCCGTCGTTATCACTGGTTTCCAGCGAGGCCTTGAGTTGGCTGAGAATCGCGCCAACCTTTTCGCGTTGTGAGGTGCTGCTTTTTTCCATCTCCTGCTTGTGCTTGAGGTCGGAGTAGGTCTTTTGCAGCACCGACATCACCAGTAGCAACATGACCACGGCCATGACTCCGGCCATCAGGTCAGCGATGGACACCCATTCATTTGGTTTGTCTTTCATGGGGAAACCTTCACGCCTCTACGGCACTGAGACTCAAGGGCTTGAGGCGCGGGGCGGGGTTTTCAAGCCGCTCTACAATCCGTTGCAGCGGGGCCTGCAGTTGGCCAATCGCGTGTAACTGTCGCTCGTCGTCGGCAGCCGACTTGAGTGCGAGCAGGTGCTCGTCCAGGCGCTGCAGGCTATGCCCGATCATCTCGACCCGGCCTGCGACGGTATCCATTACCGGTTGCAAGGGGCTGGCGTGTTGGAGCTTTTGCAGTTCAGCGACGAGTTCCTCGATTGCGACGGCGCTACGGGCGGCTTTTTCAGTGACGTCCTGGAATTTAGAGTTGACGGCGATCATGCCCCGACTGCTTTCCGACACGGCCTTGAGCCCAGAGACAATGCGTTCACGCAGGTCCCCGACCAGGTCGGTCATGCTCCCAATATTTATGTTCAGGTTTTCGCTGGTCCCCAGGAATTCGATTTGGGCATTCTTCTGGATTGCCATCGAGTCTTCGTTTGACTTCTGTATCTTGTCCATCGTCTGGCCGACGCTACTGGACAGGTTGGTGACGGCTGTTGAAATACCGCCGGTGGCGTTGGCCATGGTCGCGGACATAGTGGCCATATTGTCTGTGAAGCTGTCTCCCATCTGGCCGATGGTACTGCCCAAGTCTTGCTTGATACTGCCCAGTACATCGGCAACACCATCCTTGAAACCACCGATAGCCGACTGCAGTTCCTTGGCTGACAGGCCCACATCGCTGGCAGCACCGGCCATCTGCGTGGCCGCCTCGGAAATCGCTGCCAGGTTGCTGATATTGGCCTCCATATGCTCCAGGCTTTTTTGCGCGGCATGGGCGGCCTTGAGCTGTTGTTTCTGCCCTTCGTTGTTCTGTTGCTGAGTGCTGGCGGTGTCGCGCAAAGCCTCCAGCGCTTGCTCGGCGTGGGTGTTGAGGTTCTGAACTTCGGGCAGCAGGGCTTGCTGCAGATCCTGAACTGCGGAGTGGGTCGCGCTCGCCGTGATGCCGTGTTGCTGCAGATGCGTGACGGTTTCCAGCAGGGCATCGCGTGCCTGGTTATTGCTGGTGTTAAGCGTCTGCACCTCGGGCAACAGGGCTTGTTGCAGGTCCTGGATGGCCGAGTGGGTCGCACCCAGCGTGACGCCGTGTTGATGCAGGTGAGTCAGCGTCTCTTGCAGCGCATCACGAGCTTGGGCGTTGCTGGCGTTGAGGGCCTGCATCTCGGGCACCAGGGCCTGCTGCAATGTCTGGACAGCCTTGTGAGTGGCAACCTGGATGGCGCCAGAATGCTTGTTCAGTGTGCATTGGGTTTCAAGCAACGCGTGATTTGCTTGCCCTTGGCTGACCAGTGTCTGGTCAATCCTGCCCAAGGCCTCGATCAGTGCATATTGGGTTTGCTGGCGTTCCTGCTGTTGTGCCAGGCGGCTGAAGTCGAACGCGGCTTTCATCTTGCCGACACACCAACGCAGGCGTCGCTCCTCGTAGCCATTGCGGGCCGACCACGCCTTGAGCAGCAGGAAAGCCATGATGCCCCAGGTGGATGTTTTGAACTTGGTGCCCAAGCCTTCCATCATGCCCATCAGGTTGGCCATGGCATTGTCCATGCCGCCCCCTGCATTGGCTTCGAGCAGGATGGTCGAGGCCTTGTTCAGGGCGATACCCAAGCCGAGGAACGTACCGAGCAGCCCCAGGATCAGCAGGATGCCGGGCATGATGTCCGCGAGCTTTTCGCCGGGGCTGGCCACGGCAGCACTGATCTCATTGACCGAGCCGTGTTCCACGTCCAAGTCATCGACTTGACCGTTGCCGTTCCATCGCTTTTCCCAGGACTCTGAGGTAGCGCCACGCCATACGCCGATCAGCGTCGCGGCGATCAGGATCAGAAACAGGCCGCCAAAAAACAGCTGTATGGGGTCGTTTCCCGGGATCAGGAACGCGATGATTTCGTCGAACTTCACGCCACCACCTCGACCAGCCTGGCCGCTCGGGCGCGACTGGCTTCCTCAAAGATATTGGCGAAATCGATGATCAGGAACTGCTCGGACTCGCTGAGCTCCTCCCATTGCTTACCGTGCTGGGCACACTCGATGATGATCATCCCGGCTGCGCTGCTGTCTTCGAGCAGGTATTCCTTGTCGGCGAAATCCTCGGGATTTTTTTCCAGCATCTGCAGGAAACCTTCGGCGGCAAACACGTAGCTGCGCATTTCATTGGCGCGTTTGCGCTTGCTGTCCATCTGGGCTTTGAGGGCCGGCACCTTGGCCTGCAGGTCGGCCAGTATCGCGGCCTCTTCAGCATCCAGTTCAGACAGACGCTGGCCGATTTCCAGACGGCGCAGCAGCACCTGATCCTTGGCGATGGCTTGGCTCTGGGCTTTCCATTCCTGCTCCATGGTGTCCAGGTTGCAGCCCCAGGCCATGATCATTTCTTCGAACACGAACGGGATCAACTTCTGCTGGAAGCGCGCGTAGATGACTTCGTCCAGGCGTTGGGTGTCGGCGTCGCTGATGCTCGGAGTTTTCTTCAGCAGCTCGGCGCCGATCTCCATCAGGAACAGGTCGTCGGCATTGATAACGTGGATGTCTTGCGCCAGCATCAGGCGTTTTTCGGTGTCCTTGAGCAATTTTTGCGCGGCACGCAAGCGCAGGTAGTGCTCAAAGTCCTCAATGTTGTTGTTTTCCATGACGTGAGTGATGCGCGTATTGAGCTGTGCATAGCTGGTAATCAGGCTGGCCAGGTCGATGGCCTTGGCGGCATCACCGCGCACCTCGCTGCGGGCCTCGCGGAAGGTTGCTTCGTGTTCTGCCGCGGTGGCCATTTCCTCTTTACTGAGGTTTATGTCGTGCAGGTCCTTGGCTCTCTGAATGACCCAGTGAATGGCGGCATCGAGTTTTTTCGCCATGGCGGTCTTGTCCCAGGCCACCAAGGCATCCAGCGCTTTGTCGAAGGCCGCGATGGCTCCGGCGACCCAAGGAAAGGCGGGCAACGCGGCCGAAGTCCATTGCACGGCGAGCTTCAGAGCCGGCTGTACGACCTTTTCAATAAAGGGCTTCACCTTCTGCCAGACGCTTTTGACTGTGCCGACAAACGTCTCAGCCTTTTCTGCCATCAAGCCGATAGCTTCTCTGGCTACTTCCTTAGTCTTTTCCCAGGCCGACGAGGCAGCTTTTTTGATGCCGCCCCACATTTTTGAAAGAATTCCCATGACGTTGCTCATTATTAAGTTATTGAAGGCCTAGCAGGCTTTTGGCACGGGCCACGTCCTGCTCGCTGTGTATTCGGGTGGGAGGCGGTGTTGCTACCTGGAGGTGACTGGCCAGGACTTCATCGATAGCCGCGTGCAAGTGCTCGGCGTGCAGGTACGGGGGCCCGCCGTTTTTCTCGGCGGCAAGAAACGACTTGGGCAGTGCCAGGCGCATGCACGTGCGGATTTCTCGGCCAGATAGCCCGTCGGAACGCAGGCTGGCACTGTCGATCAACGCTCCGCGCGGCCCGGCCAGCGGAATCTGCGGCACCAGAAAACGCTCCCAAAGCTGTTGCCGGGCGCCCAGGTCGGGCAAACAGAATTCGACGTGGTAACCGATCCTGCTGCGAAAGGCCTCGTCATAATTCTTGGCAAAATTGGTGGCAAACACCACGATGCCCTCGAAACGCTCCAGCTCGATCAGCAAGGTCGAGCGCATGGCATTGACCTCGTTGTCCACGCCCTGGGTGACGGACGACAAGCGCTTGCCGAGCAACGTGTCGGCTTCATCGAAGAACAGCAGCGCCCCGGTTTGCCGGGCCTGTTCGAAGGTCGCCTGAATGTTCTTGGCCGTATCGCCCATGAACTTGCTTTCCAGCTCGGCGATACCCAGTGCCATGAACGGCAGCCCAAGCTGACCGGCGAGTGCCTCGGCAC
This sequence comes from Pseudomonas sp. SED1, assembly GCF_034044025.1. Classification (NCBI taxonomy): domain Bacteria; kingdom Pseudomonadati; phylum Pseudomonadota; class Gammaproteobacteria; order Pseudomonadales; family Pseudomonadaceae; genus Pseudomonas; species Pseudomonas sp. SED1. Next base: position 45,360 of record NZ_JAXCIS010000123.1, on the reverse strand, counting down.
ATAAGGTCTTGCCGGTGCCGGGCGGGCCATAGAAGTTCAAGATGGCGGTCATGCCCATCGGGTCTACGGCAGCAAAGCCCCAGTCCTGGTAAATTTTCGTATGAAAGCGCAGGCGCGCCAGGCACTCGTCCAACTGCAGCCGGGTGCGCGCAGGCAGCACCACATCCCGCGAAAGGTTGAAACGCGCTTCGCGCAGAGGTGTTTGCAGCGCAGGGGGCGTCGCCTCCGATAAACGCCGGTGGGCGATCGAAGCGGGAAGATCAGTCATGGGAGAGCCTGGAGTGAGCGGGGGCCGTTAGGCAGGTACAGCAGAGCCTTGGGCCAACAGAGCGGATCCTTCGCTGTGACATGGTAACTGCCTTGTACTGCCGGGCCTGGGAGGTGTTGTCAATTGGTTAGGAGCCTACTACAGGGGGTGGCTAGTTGCTACCACCCTTTAGGCGAAGGTCATTCACTGGCAACCGGACATTACTCAGGCTGACAGTGACCGGTCCAGCTCGCTTCAAACTTGACCAGGTCCGTATACATCCGTTGGAGAGCTTCAATCTGATGGGACAGTTGCTGTTTTTTGTCTGCAATCGCTTTAGTTGCCTTATGCCAAGGCAGCTCATCGCCCTGCGCGCTATGCAGAATGCCCTGCAGTTCCTTGAGCTTGAAGCCCAGCTGCTGGGCGCACTTGATAAACATCAGGAGCTCGACGCTTTGTGCTGAATAGATCCGATAGCGGCCCTCCCGCTGCGGCTGCGGCAACAGGCCGATTGCCTCATAGTGACGAATCGCCTTGATCGTGGTGCCCGACAACTGCGCGGCTTTGCCGATGTACATGAAAAGTCCTTTTCCCAAAGAGAGTACTGGCCTGTTGTAGCCATCGGTCCCGTTGCTGTGGCGTGGAGCCGAGTACCGGTCCGAACAACAGCGTCTTGATCGGCTGAATGCCACAAAACGCCAGTGTTGTCTTGCGCATCTGATGCAGCGCGGGCATGCGGTAGAACCACCTGTAATACCACGGCGGCGTGTCCAGGGTCACCAGCAAATGCGCGGTTCGGCCCTTCAGGAGTTTGTCGGGGAGGGCCTTGCCTTTGCGGTATTTGAAGGCGAAACCGGACAGGAAAATTCGGTCGATAAACCCCTTCATCAGGGCCGGGATGCCACCCCACCAGATGGGGAAAACAAACGTCAGGTGATTGGCCCACAGGATGTCGGATTGGGCGCTGAGCAGGTCGGGTTCCAAGGGTTGGATCAGGCTGTAGCCATTGTGGAGGATCGGGTCGAACGTCAGGTCGCCCAGGCGCAGGACGCGTACTTCGTGGCCGGCAGTTTTGGCGCTGGTGACGTAGGCGTCGGTGAGGGCAGAGCAGAAGCTGGTGCTGGAAGGGTGGCCGAGGATGACCAGGATGCGTTGGCTCATGGCGGTGGAGTCCTGAAAGGTAGGGCTTCAGGGTGAGGTGTGACCTTAGGGGGAGAGTCAAGAAGTGGCAGTGATTGGGAATGGCCAGGAAGACTCATCCCTTTCATTTGCAGGACGTTTCCTAGAGAATTCCAAGCGCTTGCGCCAGCAAAATCCCGCGACTAGTCTGCGTTCCGTCACCGCATATTCGGTGATCGGGTTTAGTCGCCCGGACAACGCTAGGCGTACAGCGCCATCTCAAAGCCAGGTATTTATCGCCTGCACTTTATGGTGGCTGTGCGCAGGGCACCTTCGGGTGCGCCGGTGCCTAGCGGCCGGTCGACTAACCTGCGTACAGCTGCCACCTTCTGATCGTTTAGTCGCGAGAGGTTAGTGGTTCAACTCACTGCTAGGAGTTCTACCATGGTCAAAGTTACCCCCGATCCACCCGCATTCCATAAAGCCTTACTCCGCGACACTGATGCCTCACGCCGAGTGATTGATCGCTACCTCAAAGCGCCGGACGCGCAGCCTTCACCCACCCCGTTTACCGTTGATGACGAACTGAGTTTCGAAGATGCGCTGGCCCATGCTGCCGAGTTGCTGCATTGCGCCGTGGCGACCGCCCAGGCGTCGACCGAGCCGCTGAATGGCGCGCAGCGGGCAGTCATGCATTTGGTGGAGATGTCGAAGGTGGTGGTGGATAGGGCGTTGGATTGCTTGCAGCCGAGGTGAGGATCCTAAGCCGACACTGAGGTAACGACGCATTTGGTCAGCAACCTACTGACCAAATGCTGATCATCACGGCTCAGGGGCGCAGATCCCGGCAGACAATTGTCATCGAGTAAAGCTGTCCCCTCAGGCGTATGGCTTGAAGTCGTTATTGTCGCGACTGAGTAACTGCATCAGCTTGGGATGGATGAAGAGCTTTTCCTTGCCAACCTGAACCTCTTGCAGAACGCCGATGGCGACTAGCTCTTTGAGGTAACGGGAGGCTGCTTGACGCTGGGCAATCTGTTTGTCGACGACGTTGCTGATGCGGCAATAGGGCTGTTCGAAAATAACGTCCACCAGTTCGCGGGAATAGGTTTTCGGCAACTGCTCGCGAACGAACTGTGTGGTGTGTTCGGACAGGCTGCGGATGGCGGCAATTTTGGCACATGTCCAGCGTGCGGTTTCTTCTACTGCGCTAAGCATGTACAGCAACCAGGGTTCCCAGGCTTGTTCACGAGTGACATCAAGCAACAGGCGGTAGTAATCGGCTCGATGGGCAATGATGTAACGGCTAAGGTAGAGAATCGGTAGATTCAGCAGGCCTTCCTGGATCAGGTACAGGGTGTTGAGCACTCGCCCGGTACGGCCATTGCCGTCGGTGAATGGGTGAATGGCTTCGAATTGATAGTGACTAACCGCCATACGTACCAATGGATCCAGGTCGGTCTCGTTGTGCAGGAAGCGCTCCCAGTTGGCGAGCATGTCACGTAAGCGATCTTCGCCTTCCGGTGGGGTATAGATGATCTCGCCGGTTCGGTCGTTGGCTAGCTGGACTCCTGGCACCCGGCGTATATCCATGTTCACGCCTTTAAGCGTGCGGCAGATTTCGACTGCAGTACCGGTGGAGAGTGGGCGTTCGGCCAACGATTGATAACCCTTCTGCAGGGCTCTGCGGTAGCGCAGTGCTTCCTTGGTCGCTGGGTCGGCATGGCTATCTCCATTCTGAGCGTGCTGAAAGAGCAGGTCCGTGGTGGTGACGATACTTTCGATCTCCGAGCTATCCTTGGCCTCCAGCAATGGAATGGTGTTGATCAGCATTGTCTGGTTAGGGATCAGCTCAGCCGCTTGCTTCAATTCGGCCAGGGCTGTGCGGGCCTCAATGCAGCGTTTGAGAACTGCATGGGTTTCCAGAACAGTTGCCGGTGGCAAAGTGGGAAGCTGGTTGTAGGGCTTGTCAGCCTGCCAGGGAAGGTGGGATGCGGTCATGGATGGGGCTCGGTCTTTGACTTATCCGTCTAAAGGTAAGAGGGGCTCATCAGGGCGCCCTTTCGTGGCGTCAGTGTAAACATGTGTGCACTACGTGTCGCTATATTTTGATTTCTGCGACACGTCTTGACGTCATGTCGTTGGTAACGACAGGTATGCGAAACGTGTTCTTGGAGCGGGCTTTTAGCGACGTATCAGGCGAATGTCCTGAGGATGGAAAAGACGGCTTGCGTGCCTTGGAGCGGTTGGCGCGTTCTCAAATAGCTCGATGCCTGGCAGGTGTAGTGCATTTCTTCCAGGCATTAAAAAGCCGGCTTGTGGCCGGCTTCTCGGGGACTGGTTCAGCTTATTTTTGGTAAACCTCACCAGCCTTCAAATCGTTCACCCAAACTCGCGCCCGGGTGATAAGGGGCATCAGCGGGAACTCCTCCGCATCGCCAGGCAGGGCGGACCGGCTTCACGCCAACCCCCTGCCAAATGTGCGGCGGATAATACCCACATTCGCCTCAATTTCCCAGCTTCGGATCCGATTTAGAGCCTTCGTAGCCCAATAAATGCTCATCCAGCGGCACTGGTGGTCGGCGGTTATTCAGTGTCGCCCACCAGAACACCCAACCCAGAATCTCAAAGTTCTGCTCGTGCCGCTGTTCGTAGGTCAAAAACTCGTCCGGATGCTCTGCGCTGTTGTGGCTGCGCATCCGCAGGCCGCCTCCGGGGCGGTTGTAGAGGTATTTGATGCGCAGCATTCCGTCGTGCTCTACCGCGTAGATTTCGCCGTCGATGATCTGTTTGCGGCCACAGTCGATCGCGAGGGTACTTCCGTCCTGGATGATGTCGATCATGCTGTTGCCAACCATGTAGGCACCGAGTGCCCGCTCCGGGTTTACGCCGATGGTTTCAAGGGCGTGCAGGGAGAGGCGGATGCTTTCGGTTGAGGTGAAGGTGGGATGGAGGGGAATCTCCACATCGATTTTTACCGGGCCAGAGACCGGGTGGGTGATGTAGTTGCCGCTGTTTTCGCGGGCAATACGGTGTGAGACGTCTAAATCGGTTCCTTCCAGTAGGTAGTTAGCGGGTGGATGTTTGGGGCCTTCGCCTGTACGCAGCCATCGGCTGGTGACGCACAACAGTTCTGCGAACTCGTTGAGCCGGCCCATGGGGACGCCGCGTTTGAACCAGTTGTTTACGTGCTGAGGCGTAACATTGCGGTTCTTGGCGAAGTCGGAAGCGGAAAGATGAACTTCCCGTAATAGCGCTCTTAAGCGATCACCTGATGTATTCATAAACGCAGAGTTTACTGGCCGTAAAAATAGATCAAATAAACCATGCGTTGAGTTGCCGTATGTAGGTGTTTCCTTATTGAGGGAATGTTCTACCGGATAACTAAGCTAGTTAAACAGTAGCTGTAAATGTGTTTATTAAAATGCTCGGATGTTTATATTTTTCCCACAAAAAAAGCCCCGATTAATCGGGGCTTTTTTGAGCGTGTAGCGGTATCAGCCTTTGTAGGCAGCGACCGACTTCATGATCTCGGCGCGGGCGGCGTCTGCGTTGCCCCAACCGTCGATCTTCACCCATTTGCCTTTTTCGAGGTCTTTGTAGTTCTCGAAGAAGTGTTTGATCTGTTCCAGCAGCAGTGGCGGCAGATCGGTGTATTCCTTCACGTCGACATACAGCTGGGACAGCTTGTCGTGTGGTACTGCGATAACTTTGGCATCGCCGCCGCCATCGTCAGTCATGTTCAGGATGCCGACCGGGCGTGCGCGGATAACCGAGCCTGGGGTAACCGGGTAAGGGGTCACGACCAGCACGTCGAGGGGGTCACCGTCGTCTGCCAGGGTGTTAGGGATGAAACCGTAGTTGGCCGGGTAGAACATCGGGGTGGCCATGAAACGGTCAACGAACAGGCAGTCGCTGTCTTTGTCGATTTCGTATTTGATCGGCGCGTGGTTGGCCGGAATCTCGATGGCGACGTAGATGTCGTTCGGCAGGTCTTTGCCAGCCGGAATCTTGCTGTAGCTCATTGGGCGTTGCCCCCGTAGTTGGCCATGGAACATGGCCGGATTGGCCTAAAAGTGGCGGCGATTATAGGCATATTCTGACGCCGATGCCATGCGTCAGACGTCGTAGGACGCTTGGCGTTCAGTCTGATACCGCACGTCGCCGGCCTGCAGTTGGTGCAGGCGCGCCAGGGGATCCTGGCGGTAAAAGTGGCGCAGTTGCTCGTACACCTGTGGATAACTGCTGACCAGCAAATCCGGGGCACTGAAGAAATATTCGCTGGTAACGGCAAAGAACTCGGCCGGGTTTTCCGCGGCGTACGGGTCTATGAGCGTTTCGGCGTCCGGGTTGTGGTCCAGTTGACGGTTGAGGTCATCAAAGGCGCTTTGCATGACGCTGGCCCATTCCTGCACGCGCATGTCGTGGTGCAACGGCGGCAGGCCGTTGGCGTCGCCATTAAGCATGTCCAGCTTGTGGGCCAGTTCGTGGATCACCAGGTTGTAGCCTTCCCAGTTGCCGCTGGCCAGCACACCGGGCCAGGCGAGGATCACCGGGCCTTGCTGCCAGGCTTCGCCGCTGTGTTCGCCGTCCCACTCGTGTTCCACGCCGCTGGCGTCGCGATGACGCTGGGGGCTGAGGAAGTCGTCGGGATACAGCACGATCTCGTGGAAGCCCTGGTACCAGTCGAGGTCGCCAAGGTTCATCAGCGGCAGTTGTGCCTGGGCAGCGAGCAGCAGGCGTTGTTCCTGGTGCAGTTCGACGCCGGGTAGGGCGGTGAGGTGTTTTTCGGCGAGGAACACCACGCAGGCTTCCCGCAGCCACTGGTCTTGCTCAACGGTGATGCCGTCGAGGAAGGTCAAGTGGTGGCGCACCCGCTGCCACGTTTCATCGGCAATCGGGTGCTTGGCCAGCAGGCGCCGGCGACGCCAGGCGCTCAGGGACCACATCGCAGGTTATTGGGGCTTGGCTTCGGAAGAGCTGCGGCCAAAGCGGCTGCGGAACACGCCGATGATCATCGGTACCAGCGACAGCAGGATGATGAACACCACCAGCAGCGACAGGTTTTTCTTGATGAACGGTACGTTGCCGAAGAAGTAGCCCAGTGTCACCAGGCCGCCGACCCACAGGATGGTGCCGAACACGCTGAAACCGAAGAAGCGCGGGTAAGGCATTTTCGCGATGCCGGCGACGAACGGTGCAAACGTGCGCAGGATCGGCAGGAAGCGCGCCAGGGTCACGGTTTTGCCGCCGTGCTTGTCGTAGAAGTCGTGGGTTTTTTGCAGATAGTCGCGGCGGAAGATTTTCGAGTTGGGGTTGCTGAACAAGCGTTCCCCGGCCGTTCGTCCGATCACGTAGTTGGTACTGTCACCCAGGATGGCCGCGAGCATCAGCAAACCGCCCAACAATACCGGGTCCATCCCACCGCCCGCGGCGATGGCGCCGGCAATAAACAGCAAGGAATCACCCGGCAGGAAGGGCATGACCACCAGGCCTGTTTCGCAAAAGATAACCAGGAACAGAATGGCGTATATCCACACTCCGTAGTTTCTCACCAGCATGTCGAGGTACACGTCGAGATGCAGGATAAGGTCGAGCGGGTTGAAATCCATGGATGGCACCTGTGTGAATGGCCTGGCTCAGCGGGCCTGTGCGGAGGCTTCGGGTAATAAGGGCTACAAGGTTGCGGCGTAATTCTTACGACCCTGAAAGGTCCGCATTATACGGATAGAGTCGTGAAAAGCGTGTTGGTTTTGTAGCGGGGGATGTCGCGACATCGATCTTATTCCAGGCACAGAGTCAGTGTGGGAGGGGCCTCCCACAACCGATGCATGAGCTTTGGTTAATAGATGTCAGTCATCGCTGATGGGCAGCACGTAGTTCTTGAACTCGGTGTCTTCCCGAAAACCGATGGACTCGTAGGTCTTCTGCGCCACCAGATTGTCGCTGCTGGTGGACACACGCAGGCGCACGGCGTGAGTTTCCTTGGCCATCTTCTTCGCGGTACGCATCAGGTTGTCGGCCACCAACTGACGGCGTGCGTCTTCGGCGACGTAGATGTCGTTGAGGATCCACACGCGCTTGAGGGACAGCGATGAAAAGCTTGGATACAGCTGGCAGAAACCGAGCAGTTTCTTGTCGTCATCGTCGGCCAACGCCAGATAGATCACGGATTCCTTGCGGCGCAGGCGTTTTTCCAGAAAGGCGCGGCTCGAATCAGGGAAAGGCAGCGCACCGTAGAACTCACGGTATTTGACGAAAAGCGGGGTCAACAGGTCCAGGTGTTCCAGGGTCGCTTGAGTAATCCGCATGCCAGGCCTCAACTTCCAAATGGGGTATGACCACACAAGCGGCCGTGTTTCGATGCTGCCTAAAGCGGAGAAAAAGCGCAATCGTGCAAGGATCAGTCCTTCGGCGGGCTGAGCAGGAAGTTGCCTTTCATCAGGTCGGGATCATCCGACTCGAGGGTTTGTACCTGGGCTTCATCCTTGAGGTTGACCCCCGACAACTGCCGGCGGCAGGCCTCGCGCATCAAGTACAGCAAGCGGTGAGCGGCCATGCCGTAGCTCAAGCCCTCCAGGCGCACATTGGAGATGCAGTTGCGGTAGGCGTCGGTGAGGCCGACCTTGGGGTTGTAGGTGAAATACAGGCCCAGGCTGTCCGGCGAGCTGAGCCCCGGCCGCTCGCCGATCAGGATCACCACCATTTTCGCCCCCAGCAACTGGCCTACTTCATCCGCCACTGCCACGCGGCCCTGTTCCACCAGAATCACCGGCGACAGCGACCAACCCTCTGCGTGGGTTTGTTCCTCCATGCGTGTAAGAAACGGCAGCGTATGTTTATGCACCGCCAGCGCCGACAAACCGTCGGCCACTACCACCGCCAGGTCCACGCCGCCCGGGTTGGCTTCGGCGTAGTCCCGCAGGGCCTGGGCCGATTCATCACTCAGGCGCCGCCCAAGGTCCGGGCGTTGCAGGTAGCTGTGACGGTCGACGGCGGCGCTGTGCAGCAACAGGCTGTCGCGGCCGCGTTCGGCCAGTTGGCTGCTGAGTCCTACATGGTCAAACGGCAGGTGTACGGCGTCCCGCGCCTGGGCGTGGGCGAACTGGAAATCCAGCTGCGCACCGGTAGGAATGCTGGTGCCGGTACGGCCCAGGGCAATTCGCGCCGGGGTCAGGCGTCGCAGTTCCAGCCACGGGTTGTCCACGTTGTTTTCCGGGGTGTCGATGTGCACAGGCGGTTCCTTCTTCATCCCAGTTGCGCCAAGGCGTGGCGGAATGCCGGTGGCAGGCTGTTGCCGAAGTGCACCTTGCCGTCGGCTTGCGTGAAGATGCCCATTTTCGCCAGCCACTGTTCAAACTCCGGTGCCGGCTTTAACCCCAATGTTTGCCGGGCGTAGAGCGCGTCGTGGAACGAGGTGGTCTGGTAGTTGAGCATGATGTCGTCGGAGCCCGGGATGCCCATGATGAAGTTGATCCCGGCCACGCCCAGCAGCGTGAGCAGTGTGTCCATGTCGTCCTGGTCGGCTTCGGCATGGTTGGTGTAGCAGATGTCGCAGCCCATCGGCACGCCCAGCAGCTTGCCGCAGAAGTGATCTTCGAGGCCGGCCCGGATGATCTGCTTGCCGTTGTACAGGTACTCGGGGCCGATGAAGCCGACCACGGTGTTCACCAAAAACGGTTTGAAGTGCCGGGCTACGGCGTAGGCGCGGGTTTCGCAGGTTTGCTGGTCGACGCCAAAGTGCGCGTTGGCCGACAAGGCGCTGCCCTGGCCGGTTTCGAAATACATCAGGTTTTGCCCGAGGGTGCCGCGATTCAGGCTCAGGCCCGCGTCGTAGCCTTCCTGCAACACGCTCAGGCTGATGCCGAAACTGGCGTTGGCCGCCTCGGTGCCGGCGATCGACTGGAACACCAGGTCCAGCGGCACGCCACGGTTGATGGCTTCGATGGAGGTGGTGACGTGGGTCAGCACGCAGGCCTGGGTCGGAATCTCGTAGCGCTGGATGATCGCGTCGAGCATTTCCAGCATGGCGCAGATCGACGCGATGCTGTCGGTGGCCGGGTTGATGCCGATCATCGCGTCGCCGTTACCGTAGAGCAGGCCGTCGAGAATGCTGGCGGCGATACCCGCCGGTTCATCGGTGGGATGGTTGGGTTGCAGGCGGGTGGACAGGCGCCCGCGCAGGCCCATGGTGCCGCGAAACTGTGTGACGACGCGGATCTTCTGCGCCACCAGTACCAGGTCCTGCACCCGCATGATCTTCGACACGGCGGCGGCCATTTCTGGTGTCAGCCCGGGCGCCAGGGCGCGCAGGCTTTGTTCGTCGGCCGCGTCGCTGAGCAGCCAATCCCGCAGGCCACCGACGGTCAGGTGGCTGACCACGGAAAACGCCTGTTTATCGTGGGTGTCGATAATCAGCCGGGTGACTTCGTCGCTTTCGTACGGGATCAGCACTTCTTCAAGAAAGTGCTTCAGCGGAATATTGGCCAGGGCCATTTGCGCCGCGACCCGCTCACCGTCGTTTTGCGCGGCAACACCGGCGAGGAAATCCCCGGAGCGCGCCGGGCTGGCCTTGGCCATCACGTCCTTGAGGCTGTCGAAGCGGTAGGTCAATGCACCGACCGCGTGGGAAAAGCTTGCCATACAGAGTCTCCTTTTCGGCGCGGGCAGAATGTGAGTAAAGCGCCCGCACCGAGGTTTACGGCGTTTAGTGCAAGGCGGCCTCTGCGGCCTGGATCGCCGCAAATTCTTCTTCCGGCGTGCCTGCTACCAAGTGATGCCGACTGTAGAAAGCAAAGTAAGCAATTAATACTCCATAGATGATCGCGGCGCCAATCACCACGCGCGGATCCACCAGAAAGCCCGCCACAACAGCGATGCAGGCCAGTACCAGAGCGACGCCCGAGGTGAAGATGCCGCCCGGTGTGCGGTAAGGACGGTCCATTTTGGGGCGGCGGATGCGCAAGGTGATGTGTGCGGCCATCATCAGCACGTAGGAAATGGTCGCGCCGAACACGGCCACCAGGATCAGCAAATCACCCTGGCCGGTCAGCGACAGGCCAAACCCGATGATGCCGGGGATCACCAGGGCCAGGACCGGTGCCTTGCTTTTGTTGGTCTGCGACAGCTTGCGCGGCAGGTAGCCGGCGCGGGACAGGGCGAAGATCTGCCGGGAGTAGGCGTAGATGATCGAGAAAAAACTCGCGATCAGCCCGGCCAGGCCCACCAGGTTGACGAAGTGGCTCATCCACGTGGAACCGCCATAGGCTTTGGACAAGGCTTCCACCAGCGGATTGCCCGATGCCATCAGTGCATAGGCGCCAGCACCGCCAGGCGCGATGACCAGGATCAGCAGGGCGAAGCTGGTCAGCACCACAATGGCACCGATCAGGCCGCGGGGCAGGTCACGTTTCGGGTTCTTGGTTTCTTCGGCGGCCAGCGGCACGCCTTCGACCGCCAGGAAGAACCAGATTGCATAGGGAATCGCTGCCCACACGCCGACATACCCGAATGGCAGGAAGGTGCTGGCGCCCTTGGCCCCGGTCACCGGAATATCCAGCAGGTTGGCGACATTGAAGTGCGGCACCATCGCCACCAGGAACACGCCCAGGGCAATGGCCGCGACGGCAGTAATCACAAACATCAGCTTCAGCGCCTCACCCACCCCGAAGATGTGGATGCCGATAAAGATGATGTAGAACGCCAGGTAGATCATCCAGCCGCCAATGCCGAACAGCGACTCGCAATAGGCGCCGATAAACACCGCGATGGCGGCGGGGGCGATGGCGTATTCGATAAGGATCGCGGTGCCGGTGAGGAATCCGCCCCAGGGGCCGAACGCGCTGCGGGCAAAGCCGTAGCCGCCGCCGGCGGTGGGAATCATGGAAGACAATTCGGCCAGGGAGAAACACATGCACAGGTACATGGTGGCCATCAGCAGTGTGGCGAGGAACATGCCGCCCCAGCCGCCCTGGGCCAGGCCGAAGTTCCAGCCGGCGTAGTCGCCGGAGATCACGTAGGCAACCCCGAGACCGACCAGGAGCACCCAGCCGGCAGCGCCTTTTTTCAGTTCCCGTTGTTGGAAGTATTCGTTGCCGACCTTTTCAAAGTCGACGGAAGACCCGGACGCCGGAGCGCCATTCGGTTCGCTAGGCATGATGGAATCCCTTTCTTATTGTTTTATCCCGGCTTACTTAAGTAAGCCGAATGAGTAGCAAGGTCTTGTGAAGATCAAGTGTGGGAGCGGGTTGTGAGTTAGAAGAAGCCCAGCGGATTGATGTCGTAGCTCACCAGCAGGTTTTTGGTCTGCTGATAGTGATCAAGCATCATCTTGTGAGTCTCACGGCCCACACCGGACTTCTTGTAACCACCGAAAGCGGCATGTGCCGGGTACAGGTGATAGCAGTTGGTCCACACACGCCCGGCCTTGATCGCCCGGCCCATGCGGTAGGCGCGGTTGATGTCGCGGGTCCACAAGCCGGCACCCAGGCCGAACTCGGTGTCGTTGGCGATCGCCAGGGCTTCGGCTTCATCCTTGAACGTGGTGATGCTCACCACCGGGCCAAAGATTTCTTCCTGGAACACCCGCATCTTGTTGGTGCCCTTGAGCAGTGTCGGCTGGATGTAATAGCCGGTGGCCAAATCGCCGGTCAGCTTCTCGACCTTGCCGCCGGTCAGCAACTCGGCGCCTTCGCCCTTGGCAATTTCGAGGTACGACAGGATCTTGTCGAACTGCTGCTCGGACGCCTGGGCGCCGACCATGGTGTCGGTGTCCAGCGGGTCGCCACGTTTGATCGACTCGACCTTCTTCATCACCACTTTCATGAAATCGTCGTAGATCGACTCTTCCACCAGCGCGCGGGAAGGGCAGGTGCAGACTTCACCCTGGTTGAAGAACGCCAGCACCAAACCTTCGGCGGCTTTCTCGATGAATTGCGGTTCGGCTTTCATGATGTCGGCGAAGAAGATGTTCGGCGACTTGCCGCCCAGTTCAACGGTGGACGGAATGATGTTCTCGGCGGCCGCATGCATGATGTGCGAGCCCACTGGCGTGGAGCCGGTAAAGGCGATCTTGGCGATGCGCTTGCTGGTGGCCAGGGCTTCGCCGGCTTCTTTGCCGTAGCCGTGCACCACGTTCAGTACGCCCGGCGGCAGCAGGTCGCCGATCAGTTCCATCAGCACGTTGATGCCCAGCGGGGTTTGCTCGGCAGGCTTGAGCACCACGCAGTTACCGGCAGCCAGGGCTGGCGCGAGTTTCCAGGCGGCCATCAGCAGCGGGAAGTTCCACGGGATGATCTGGCCGACCACGCCCAGCGGCTCGTGGAAGTGATAGGCGGCGGTGTGTTCGTTGATTTCGGCGCTGCTGCCTTCCTGGGCGCGGATGCAGCCGGCGAAGTAGCGGAAGTGGTCAGCGGCCAGCGGGATGTCGGCGTTCAGGGTTTCGCGCACGGCCTTGCCGTTGTCCCAGGTTTCGGTGATGGCTAGCAGTTCGAGGTTCTGTTCGATGCGGTCGGCGATTTTCAGCAGCACCAGCGAGCGGTCCTGAGCCGAGGTTTTGCCCCAGGCGTCAGCGGCGGCGTGGGCGGCGTCCAGGGCCTTGTCGATGTCTTTGGCCGTGGAGCGCGGGAATTCGGCGATGGGCTTGCCGTTGACCGGCGAGGTGTTGGTGAAATAGTTGCCATCGACCGGCGCGACAAATTCACCGCCGATGTAGTTGCCGTACTTGGCCTTGAACGAAACGATAGCGCCTTCAGTACCGGGGTGTGCGTAACGCATGGTGGGTATCTCCTGGCTTTTTTGTGTTTATTGGAGGACGCACGGTTGTGCTTGTTAAAGCGTAGAGCAAAGGTCGGGCCAGTGCCTTGCGGGCCCCGTAAATCAAGGGTTTTGAGGTCGTACCAAGCCGTTGCTGTGACAGGCTTGGTACAGCTTGGGTGACAGTTTGTGCCATAAACGGTACAGCCTGTGACCCATGGGTCTGGTCGGGATTGCATTGGTCGGGGCGCTGGAGGATGCTGGGCATTCGCGCGCGGTGGTGTAGCTCACGCAGGGAGAATAATAAAAACATGCAAAACGATCATTTCAGTCGCCATGCCCAGCAAGTCCTGACGGTCACCCGTGGTCAGGACCCGTTGCACGGCCCCGGCAGCGATCCGTCCATCGCCCGCTCCTGGCTGCGTTGCCTGGAGGACTATCACCTCGACCCCGCGCTGACGGTTGCGCCCACGGTGCTCGAACATGGCCGCCTGCTGGAAAGCCGCGAGCGCCTGCAACAAGTGCTGAGCATCGCCGGCAGTGAAATGAACAGCCTGCATCAACAGTTATCCGGCGCCGGCCATGCCGTGCTGCTGACCGATGCCCGTGGGGTGATCCTCAACTGCGTCACCGCCCCAAGCGAGCGCAAGATTTTCGAGCGTGCCGGGCTGTGGCTGGGCGCCGACTGGAGCGAGGCCTGCGAAGGCACCAACGGCATCGGCACCTGCCTGGTGGAGCGCCAGTCCCTGACGATTCATCGCGATGAACACTTCCGTGGCCGGCATACCGGCCTGACCTGCTCGGCCAGCCCGGTGTTCGACCCCCATGGCGAGCTGCTGGCGGTGCTGGATGTGTCCTCGGCCCGGGAGGCGGTGTCGCGCCAGAGCCAATTCCACACCATGGCGCTGGTCAATCTTTCGGCGAAGATGATCGAGAGCTGCTACTTCCTGCGGCATTTCGAGCACCACTGGTTGCTGCGCTTTCATTTGCAGGCCGAGTCTGTGGGGCTGTTCAGCGAAGGGTTGCTGGCGTTCGATGGCGAAGGGCGCATTTGCGCGGTCAACCAGAGTGCGTTGAACCTGCTCGGGCAGATCCGTGGCGGCCTGTTGGGCCAGCCGGTGGAGGCGTTTTTCGATTGCTCCCTGGACGAGTTGCTCGGACGTGCCAGCGCGAATGCCAGCGCCAGTTGGCCGCTGCGTACCCGCGATGGCCGTGGGTTGTTCGCGGTGTTGCGCGGCCAGCCCCGCAGCGTACCGGTGCCAGCTCCACAGCCCTTGCCCGAACGGCCCCGGTTGCCGGGCATTTGCCTGGGCGATGCGGCGCTGCAAAACGATTTCCGCAAGGCGTTGCGTGTGTTCGAACGCGACGTGCCTTTACTGATCAATGGCGAAACCGGCTCCGGTAAGGAGGCGTTTGCCAAGGCGGTGCACCATGCCAGCCTCCGGGCCGATAAAGCCTTTATCGCCCTGAACTGCGCGGCCATCCCGGAAAGCCTGATCGAGAGCGAGCTGTTCGGCTATCGCGGCGGCAGTTTCACCGGCGCCCGCAAGGAAGGCATGCGCGGCAAGCTGCAACAAGCGGATGGTGGTACGTTGTTCCTGGATGAAATCGGCGATATGCCCCTCGCTTTGCAAACGCGCCTGTTAAGGGTTTTGGAAGACCGACTCGTCGTGCCCATCGGCGGCGAGCCGCAAGCGGTGAACGTCAGAATCATCAGCGCCACCCACCGTAATTTGCTGGAGCGGGTAGAGGACGGCAGTTTTCGCGAAGACCTGTACTACCGGCTGAACGGCCTGGAAATCGCCCTGCCGCCGTTGCGTGAGCGCAGCGATAAGTCGCAACTGCTCGACTTTCTGTTGGCTGAGGAGACGGGCGACCAGCCGGTGTTGCTCGACGGCCCTGCGCGTCAGGCACTGTTGGCATTTGCCTGGCCGGGCAATGTGCGGCAGTTGCGCACGGTGCTGCGCACGTTGGCGGCATTGTGCGACGACGGACGGATTGGGCTTGAAGACCTGCCAGCGGTCATTCGCCAGGCACGCCCGCGGCCTGCAGTAGTAGAGGACCGTTCGGATTCGCCCTTGGACGATGCAGAGCGCCTGGCGCTGCTCAGTGCCTTGGAGCAACAGCGCTGGCACATGAGCCATACCGCAGAGCAACTGGGGGTAAGCCGCAACACCTTGTATAGAAAGCTGCGTAAACACGGGATCGCCCGTTAGCTAAAGAGTGCGAATTTTCCCACCCTACGCTAACCTGCCTCGATGTTTTACGAGGTCGACTATGCACATTCATATTCTCGGTATTTGCGGCACGTTCATGGGCTCTATGGCGGTTCTCGCCAAAGAACTGGGCCATCATGTTACTGGCTCCGATGCCAACGTTTACCCTCCCATGAGCACGCAGCTGCAGGCTCAGGGCATTGAGCTGACCCAAGGCTACGACCCGGCGCAGTTCGACCCAGTCCCGGACCTGGTGGTGATCGGCAATGCCATGAGCCGCGGTAACCCGGCGGTCGAGTACGTACTGAATAAAGGTTTGCCTTACGTGTCTGGCCCGCAATGGCTGGCAGACCACGTGTTGCAAGGCCGTTGGGTGCTGGCGGTTGCCGGAACCCACGGCAAGACCACCACCAGCAGCATGCTGGCCTGGGTGCTGGAACACGCGGGCATGAGCCCGGGCTTCCTGATCGGCGGCGTGCCACAGAACTTCTCGGTGTCGGCGCGCCTCGGCGACACCCCGTTCTTTGTCATCGAAGCCGATGAGTACGACAGCGCATTCTTCGACAAGCGCTCCAAGTTCGTTCACTACCGCCCGCGCACGGCGATCCTGAATAACCTGGAGTTCGATCACGCTGACATCTTCCCTGATCTGGCGGCCATCGAGCGGCAGTTCCATCACTTGGTGCGCACTATCCCAAGCGAAGGCCTGGTGATTCACCCGACTACCGAGCCGGCCTTGCAGCGCGTGATCGAGATGGGCTGCTGGACCCCGGTACAAACCACCGGCGCGGCCGGCCAATGGCAGGTCAAACTGCTGAGTGAAGACGGCTCAAAATTTGAAGTGCTGTTCGAAGGCGTCGCCCAAGGCATCGTCGATTGGGACATGACAGGCCAACACAACGTCGCCAACGCCTTGGTTACCCTGGCGGCTGCGCGGCATGTCGGGGTGGTGCCATCCATGGGCATCGCTGCCTTGAGCGCATTCAAAAGCGTCAAGCGCCGTATGGAAAAGGTCGCCGAAGTGAATGGGATTACCATCTACGACGACTTTGCCCACCACCCGACGGCCATCGCCACCACCCTGGATGGCCTGCGCAAACGCGTGGGTGGCGCCCAGGTCATTGCGATTATCGAACCACGCTCCAACTCCATGAAGCTGGGCGCCCACCGTGATGGTTTGCCGGAAAGCGTGAACGATGCAGACCATGCTGTGTGGTATGCACCGGCCAACCTCGGCTGGGACTTGCCCGCCATCGCCGCGCTGTGCACGGTGCCGTCGATTTGCTGCGACTCACTGGAAGGCATCATTGAGCACGTGAAACACCAGGCCAAGCCCGGCACTCACGTGGTGATCATGAGCAACGGCGGCTTCGGCGGCCTGCACGGCAAACTCGCCGAGGCCCTGAAATGAGCGGCCCGGAACGCGTCACCCTGGCGATGACCGGCGCATCGGGCGCGCCCTATGGCTTGCGCCTGCTGGATTGCCTGGTGCGCGAAGACCGCGAGGTGCACTTCCTGATCTCCAAGGCGGCGCAACTGGTACTGGCCACCGAGACCGATGTCGCGTTGCCGCCCAAGGTGCAGATGATGCAGGCCTTCCTCACCGAGTACACCGGTGCGGCGGCGGGGCAGATCAAGGTCTATGGCAAGGAAGACTGGATGTCGCCGGTGGCTTCGGGCTCCGGCGCGCCGGCCGCGATGGTGGTGGTGCCGTGTTCCACCGGGACCCTGTCGGCGATTGCCACGGGGGCCTGCAACAACCTGATCGAGCGGGCAGCGGATGTGACCTTGAAGGAGCGCCGACAGTTGATTCTGGTACCGCGCGAGGCGCCGTATTCGAGCATCCATCTGGAACACATGCTCAAGCTATCAAACATGGGCGTGACCATCCTGCCGGCGTCGCCGGGCTTTTATCACCAGCCGCAAACCATCGATGACCTGGTGGATTTTGTGGTGGCGCGGATTCTCAACCTGCTGAACATTCCCCAGGACATGCTGCCGCGCTGGGGCGAGCACCATTTGAGCAGTGATGAATAAACTATTGATGGTGTTGCTGGCGGCTCAGCTGACGGGGTGCGCGACTGCGCGCACGCTGGACGCGGCACAACCCGGGGCGCCGGTGGTGTATGCCGGGACGCGTCTGGATTTGTATGCGATTCAAGGTGGGTGTTGCGCAATGGACCGCTTTGGGGCCGAGGCGCCGAGCTATCCCCATGTCGACCTGCCGGCCAGCGCGTTGCTCGATACGTTGCTGTTGCCGTTGTCGGTGCTGACGGTGTTGGGGGTTGGGTTTAACGCGACGGGCGGCCTGTAGTACAAAATATCAGGAACACCCTATACCTAATGTGGGAGCGGGCTTGCTCGCGAATGCACAGTGTCAGTCAATACATCAGTGACTGATCTACCGCATTCGCGAGCAAGCCCGCTCCCACATTTGGATGGTGTACGCCCTGGAATACGGGTTACTTGCCGAGCTTGCGCAACTCATCCGACTCCACAACCCGCACCCCGTCCTGCTCTTCCAGCGCCAGCCGCCACATCGCGCGTGCCAGTTCGCACACTTCAATGCCGTGGTACTTGCCCGGAATCAGTCGCGACAATGGCCCGGCCAGTTGCTCGGCCAAGCGTGGCTCCAACCGCTCACCCAGCAACAGCGAAGGTCGGACGATGGTCAACTGCGGCCAATCCTGAGCCTTCAGCGCCTGTTCCATTTCGCCCTTGACCCGGTTGTAGAAGATCGAGGATTTCGGATCGGCGCCGATCGCGCTGATCACGATCAGGTGCCGTGCGCCCAGCTCCCGTGCGCGCTTGGCGAAGGCTACGACCATGTCCAGGTCGACGGCGCGGAAGGCTGCTTCGGACCCGGCCTGTTTGATGGTGGTGCCCAGGCAGCAGAAGGCGATGTCCACCTGGCCGCTCAGTTGCGGCAAGAACACCGCCGGGTCGCCCACCGGGTTTTCCAGGTGTGGATGCTCGGCCAACGGCTTGCGGCTGGGTGCCAGCACGCGGGTCACTGTCGGCTCGTTGAGCAGGCGGTCCAGCAGGTGTTCCCCGGTCAGGCCGGAGGCTCCGGCGAGCAATATATGCTGAGGCGTCAGGTACATGATGTTTCCCCCTAGATACAGATTCAGCTTAGTTGCTCTTAGCTTCCTTGCTATTCATTGAGACGCTTTCCAACGCTTTTCGTGCCTGCTGTTTTCGTAATAATTGCCAATGGGCAATCACGCCTTTGGGGGCCCAGATCTGCGGCTCGGAGGCTTCGAAGTTGTCCGCCTGTTCGCGTTCGGCCACGTGGGTTTGCGCCAGTTTGAAGGCTTGCTGCAAGTCGTCGGTCTGGTTGAAGGCCTGGGCGAAGAGGGCGTCGCCGAAGTAGGTGAAGTCGGCTTCTTCGGAGCAGCCGAACGACACGCGGTCGGCCCGTGAGGCGGTCATGATCAGGGTGTGTTCGTCTTTCAGCGCCGGGATGAACCCGCCGGAGTAGCAGGCCGAAATCACGATGATCTTGTCGCGGTTCTTCAGCGGTTCCAGCACGGCGGCCAACTCATCGGCCGGCAGGTCGGCCAACTCCATGCGTGGCTGGTCGAGCACCAGTTCGTGTTCGTGGGTGCCGTGGCTGGTCAGGTAGATGAACACCAGGTCTTCCGGGCCACTGCGTTCGGCCAGGGTCTGGACCGAGCGGCGCAGGCTTTCGCGAGTGGCCATGGGGCGGTCGGCAATATGGTCGCGGTGGTTCACCAGGCGGATCTGGCCGTAGGCGCCGAAGCGGGTGGCGAGCATGTTGCTGACGTAGTCGGCTTCACGCAGGAACACGCTCTGCTTGCCGTCGCCGGCCACCACCAGGGTGTACAGCTCCACCGCCTTGGTGGAGGCTGGCACGGCGGCGAGGGCAGCATCGAGCAAACGGCCCTGGGCCAGCAGGCCGGTTTCCAACGGGTCGGGTAATAACTTGCCGTCGGCGTCGCGCACGCGCATGCCGTTGACCCAGGTGCCGGCCTGTACGGTGCCATCGGTGAGCACCAGGGTTCCACGCCCTTGATAGCTGTCGCTGTCAAAGCCGCCGATATAGAAGCTGCCGTCGGTGAGGTTCAGGCGGCCTGGGCCGGTGAAGCGCCAGTCAACGAATTGACCGACATAGTGGCTGCCGTCGACGCCGATCAGTTCGCCCTT
Organism: Pseudomonas sp. SED1; assembly: GCF_034044025.1. Taxonomy (NCBI): domain Bacteria; kingdom Pseudomonadati; phylum Pseudomonadota; class Gammaproteobacteria; order Pseudomonadales; family Pseudomonadaceae; genus Pseudomonas; species Pseudomonas sp. SED1. The sequence continues at coordinate 25,857 of NZ_JAXCIS010000123.1, read as the reverse complement.
GCCGCTGAGGGCGCCTTCCTTGAACTCGCCGATCCATACGTCGCCGTCGGCGTTCTCATAACGTCCCTTGCCGTTGAGCTGGTTCTGTTTGAAGTGGCCGATGTACATGTCGCCTTCGGCACTGTTGAAGGTGCCGTTGCCCTCCAACTGGCCATCGACGAAGCGGCCGCTGAACTGGTTGCCGCTGTCGTCGTTACGCTGGCCTTCGCCGTTGGGCTTGCCGTGGGCGAACTGGCCCTGGTACTGGCTGCCGTCGGCCAGCTCGAGGCGGCCGAGGCCGGAATACTGGTCGTCCTTGAATTCGCCGCGATAGGTCATCTGCCCTTCTTTGAGGGTGCCTTCGCCGTTGCGTTTGCCTTGCTTGAACCCGCCGACGTAGCTGTTGCCCGCAGTGGTCAGGCTGCCCTGGCCGTCGAACAGGCCTTGCTGGAACTGGCCTTTATAGACTTCGCCATTGCTGCCATGCCACTCACCCTGGCCGTGCCATTGGCCTTTATCAAACTGGCCGGCGTACCAGCTGCCGTTGGGGTAATCCACTCGGCCCTGGCCTTGCAGCAAGCCATTGACCACATCGCCACGGTAACGACCGCCATCGGGCAGCCGCGCATCGGGCGGCAACAGCGATTCGCCGTCGCCGCACGCGGTGAGCAACAGGACAAGAGCAAGGGGGGCGAGTGGGCGCATAGCGGGATCCGGATAATTGAGCGCCGAGTATGCCGCAGCTGCGAGATCTATACATAAATTTACATGAATTGTGGTGAGCGGTCGGGCCCACCACAGCCAGGCTCAGACGAAGCAGAGTGACAACGACTCGGCTATATACGCGGGTTTTTCCTGGCCATCGATTTCCAGGGTGCAGGTAGCCTTAAGCAGCCATTGCCCAGGCTTTTTCTCGGTGGCGTCGGTCAGGGTCACGGCCAGGCGCACCTTGGAGTCCACCTTCACCGGCTGGATGAAGCGCACGCTGTCCAGGCCATAGTTGACGGCCATTTTCAGGCCTTCTGGCATGATCAGGATGTCTTCGATCAGCTTGGGTATCAGCGACAGCGACAGGAAACCGTGGGCGATGGTGCCGCCGAACGGCGTCTGGGCGGCTTTCACCGGGTCGACGTGGATGAACTGAAAATCGCCGGTGGCTTCCGCGAACAGGTTGATGCGCTCCTGGTCGATGGTGAGCCATGCGGAACGTCCCAGTTCCTTGCCGACATAATCCTTGAGTTGCTCTACGGGTACTGAGGGCATTGCGACTCTCCTTGGTTCATCATGTTGTGTTTTTGGACAGGTCCAGAGAACCAATGTAGATCATCACGGGCACTTGGCCCGGTCAACCCACCATGCTTTTGGCGAATGCCGCTCCATAGAGGCAGCGTGCTTATAATGCCGACACGCTTTTGGGGGGAAGAACGGATGCTGTTACGCGGTCTGACATGGCTGGTGCTGTTTCAATTGCTCGGCACGGCGATCAATCATTTGTTTGTCCCGGTGTTGCCGGGGCCGATTATTGGCCTGCTGCTGATGCTGGCATTTCTGGTGTGGCGCGGCGAAGTCGGTGAACCCCTGAGCCTGGCCGCCAGCAGCCTGCTGCGCTACCTGCCGTTGCTGCTGGTGCCGCCGGCGGTAGGCGTGATGGTGTATGCCAAGGATATCGCCGCCGACTTTTGGGCCATCGTCGGCGCGTTAGTGTTGTCGCTGGTGATCGCCATGGGTTTTGTCGGCGTGTTGATGCAGCAGATGGTCAAGCGCAAGGAGAAGGACCAATGATCTTCGACTGGCACGGCGCGTGGTGGTCGGTCATTCATCACCCGCTGTTCGGCATCGGCATCACCCTCGGCGCCTATCAGCTGGTGCTGGCGGGCTTCGAGAAAACCCGCTGGATTTTCCTGCAGCCGGTGCTGGTGTCGATGCTGCTGGTGATCGGCGTGTTGCTCAGCTGCGGCCTGACCTACGTCGAGTACCGCAAAAGCACCGAGATCATGAGCATCCTGCTGGGCCCGGCAACGGTAGCCCTGGCGGTGCCGCTTTACCTGAATCTGCGACGGATTCGCCAATTGTTCTGGCCGATTTTTACTACGCTGGTAGTGGGAGGCGTATTGGCCACCGGTCTGTGCGTGCTGTTGGGCTGGTGGTTTGGTGCCGAACACATGATGCTGATGACCATGGCGCCCAAGTCCGTGACCTCACCGATTGCGATGCTGGTGGCCGAGCAGATCGGTGGCGTGGCGGCATTGGCGGCGGTGTTTGTGCTGATCACCGGGGTGATCGGCGCGATGATCGGGCCGGCGTATTTGTCGCGCCTGGGCGTGCACAGCCCCGAGGCGCGCGGCATGGCGCTGGGCATGACCGCCCACGCGGTGGGTACCTCGGTGGCTTTGCAGGAAAGCGAAGAGACCGGCGCCTTTGCGGCGCTGGCCATGAGTTTGATGGGCGTGGCCACGGCGGTGTTCTTGCCGTTGGCCGTGTCGCTGGTTATTTAAGTCGGGTTTAAGGAAACCTTTTATGAGTCTGGCGCTTTTCCCGCTCAATACCGTGCTGTTTCCCGGGTGCACCCTCGACCTGCAATTGTTCGAGGTGCGTTACCTGGACATGATCAGCCGCTGCATGAAAAAGGGCGAAAGCTTTGGCGTGGTGTGCATCCTCGACGGCAAGGAAGTCGGGCTGGCGCCGGATGGCTACGCGTTGATTGGCTGCGAAGCGCTGATTCGCGACTTCAAGCAGCAGGACAATGGCCTGCTGGGGATTCGGGTCGAGGGCGGTCGGCGTTTCCGCGTACGTGACGCCGGTGTGCAGAAGGACCAACTGCTGGTGGCTGAGGTGCAGTGGCTGGACGAACACCCCGAGCAGCCGTTGGAAGAGGAAGACGCCGACTTGCTCGCGCTGCTCCATGCCCTGGCTGAGCACCCGATGGTCGCCTCCCTGGACATGGGGACCCATGCCGATGGCCAGCAGGCCTTGGGCAATCAGCTGGCGTATCTGCTGCCCTTTACCGAGGCCGACAAGATCGACCTGCTGCAACTCGATGACCCGCAACAGCGTCTGGACGCGATCCAGCTGTTGCTGGATGAATTGCAGGGCGAGCTGTTCACCTGACCCGCGAGTGCCACTCGGATTTATCCTTCCCTGTCTTCAGATTTTCCGTCGTTGCCCTGATCTCGTTGCCTGAAATAGTTGGCAATCACGTAACGATGATCAGGGGGAAGGATGATTCAGCTTTCGCAATCGGAGCAGGTCGTATGGGATGCCTTTTTTATAGCCATCACGACACAGATACTGCAGATGGACGATGGTCGCGGTGCGGAAGACATCGCCGAACGCGCCGCGCATATAGCTGACGAAATGTTTCTGGAGCGGCGCGAGCGCAGCGTCGAACGTCGCGCTGCTCCCGTGGATTGGCTGGGGCCTGCTTAATAGGCGTACCTGAGCAGCGCGTGAGAGGTGCCGGTAAACGCAATAAACGCGAGCACCGCGCCACACACGGGCAAGATCAACCACCAGACTCTCGGCGGCATTGCTGGTAATAGGCTGCGCTGCTGGCTGAAGTGCAGGCTGAAGGCACAGACCGTCATCGCCAACAGGGTGCCGGCCAGGATGTCCGTCGGCCAGTGCGCTCCCAGGTACACCCGGGAAATCGCAATGGTCGCTGCAGGAATGCAGCCGAGCACCAGCCAGGTCAGGCGCAGGCGGGTCGGTTGACCACGGCCGGCCAGCACCGCCAACGCCAGGAAGAATGCAAACGAGCCGGATGCATGGCCGCTGGGCATGCTGAAACTGGTGAGCGGATCGGTCAGCACTTCGGGGCGCATCCGCGCAAAAAACAGTTTGGTGCCGGTATTGATCAGCGCAGCGCCCAGCAGGGTGGCGCCGACAAAGATTGCCTGGCGCCATTGCCGCGCCACGACCAGCAGGCCGGTCAATACGGCACTGGCCACAAACATCTTCTTGAACTCGCCGAGCTGGGTCACCATCACCATGGCTCTATCGATCGCCGGGCCGCGGTGTTCCTGCACCAGCGCCATCAAGCCCTGGTCAAAGTCGTTCAGGTAGTGATAGCCGATAAACAACGCAATCAGCAGTGTGCCGCCGATGCAGCCAATCCACAGGGTGGCGCGCCGGTGGCCGCGCAGGCTGGTGTTGAGGCTCACGCCGATCAGCACCACCAGGCAGGCGGCGACAATCCCGGCTTCTGGCCAGAAGCCCTCGGGCAATGGCAGACGGAAGGCCGCGCCGGTGGCCCAACCCGGCAGCAGATACGCCACCGACCATCCCGCGCCGGCCAGCAGGCTCACGGCAACAAAGCGTGGGAAGGGCATGTCACACATGCCCGCGACCATCGGCAACATCGGCCGCAGCGGACCAATGAAGCGTCCTACCAGCAGGCTCGCGATGCCGTACTTGTGGAAGTAAGCCTCAGCGCCGCTCATCCATTCAGGGTGATGCCGCAGGCCGGGCAGGCGCCGGATGTTCTGGTGGAAATGGCGACCGAGGAAGTAGGAAGCAACATCACCCAGCATGCCGCCGAGGAAGCCCAGCAACAGGGTTTCCCCCAGGGACAGTGCGCCGCTGCCGGCCAGCGCGGCGATGGCAAACAGCAACACCGTGCCCGGTACGATCAGGCCGGCAATGGCCAGGCACTCCACGCACGCCACGATAAATACCGCCACGGCGAGCCATTGCGGGTTTAGGGTCAGCCAGCCGGTAATGCCATCGAGCCATGGGCCCATACAATCAAACTCCCTTTGTGAATATTGCCCCCTCTGTAGGAGCGAGCTTGCTCGCGAAGGTCGTTAACGCTAACGCGGGCTATCTGGTTTAGCGCGGCGCTCTCGGGTTCTTCGCGAGCAAGCTCGCTCCTACAGGGGGCTAGCGTTTCAAATCAAAAAATAGTCGCGGCCTTCGACCTGGCCCCGGCGCAGCGGGTTCCGTGTGCAATACGGCGCATAACCGGCATCCACGAAGCGGTACATCAGGTGTTCATCGCGCCCGCCGGGGATGCCCAGTCGGGTGGTCTGGATAATCTGCGCCGGCGTAAGCCCCACGTCTTCCACGTAGAGCAACTCCTGGTCAAAGCGTTTGGCATCCCACATCGGCACCTTCAAACCCAGCGCCTTGCACAGCAAGGTCTGGCCGGCACACAGCTTTTGCGAGGGGCGCGGCTTGCCGCTGGCGTCCGGGTTGTTCAGCAGCATCTGCGCCAGGCTGGCCGGGCCGGACACTTCGTCGACCCACGGATAGGCCGATTTGATCAACACCGCATTGCCTGGGCCATGGGCGCTGAAGTTCAGCGAATCGCCGCCACGGGCGTAGTACATATAGATGTGGCCGCCATCCAGAAACAAAGCCTTACGCTTTTCTGTGTAGCCAAGGGACGCGTGGCTGCCTTTTTCGGCGAGGTAATAGGCTTCGGTTTCGATAATTCGCGCCGACAGCCACAAATCACCGACACGGTGGCGAATGACTTTTCCCAGCAATTCGCGCGCGAGCAGTTGCGCGTCACGGTCGAAAAAGCCGTCGGGCAGGGCATTGGCGGGGATCAATGGCGAAAAACTGGACATGGCGATCAAAGGTAATACGGCTAAATGTGACAGGATGATAACAACTCCAGCCTTAATTCCCGCTGAACGTCGGGTTTTTACAGCTCATTTCGACCATCCGCCCCTCACCGCTGTCCGTGGGACGGCGTCACAGCTATAATCTGCCGCTTTCCTCTTTGCCAAGACCCCACCAGACCATGACTGAGTCCGTTCTTGACTACATGACCCGCCTGGGTCGCGCTGCCCGTCAGGCCTCGCGGTTGATCGCCCGTGCGAGCACGGCGCAGAAGAACCGCGCCTTGCTGGCGGCTGCCGACGCTCTGGATGCTTCGCGCTCCGAGCTGACCGCCGCCAACGAGCAAGACCTGGCCAACGGCCGGGCAAATGGTCTGGAGCCTGCCTTGCTGGATCGCCTGGCGCTGACGCCGGAACGCATCGACGACATGATCGAAGGTTTGCGTCAGGTGGCCAAGCTGCCTGACCCCATCGGTGAAATCCGCGACATGCGCTACCTGCCATCGGGTATCCAGGTGGGCAAGATGCGCGTGCCCCTGGGCGTGATCGGCATCATCTATGAGTCGCGCCCGAACGTGACCATCGACGCCGCGAGCCTGTGCCTCAAGTCCGGCAACGCCACCATCCTGCGGGGCGGTTCCGAGGCCATCAATTCCAATCGTGCCATCGCCGCGTGCATTCAGCAGGGCCTGGCCGTGGCCGAACTGCCGGCCGAAGTGGTGCAAGTGGTCGAGACCACTGACCGCGCTGCCGTTGGTGCGCTGATCACCATGCCTGAATTCGTCGACGTGATCGTGCCGCGTGGTGGCAAGAGCCTGATCGAGCGCGTGAGCCGTGATGCCAAGGTGCCGGTCATCAAGCACCTGGACGGCGTCTGCCACGTGTTCATCGACGTCGCCGCCGACCTCGACAAGGCGATCCGCATCGCCGACAACGCCAAGACCCACCGCTACGCCCCGTGCAACACCATGGAAACCCTGTTGGTGCACGCCGGCATTGCCGATCGCGTGCTGCCGCCGCTGGCTGCCATCTACCGTGACAAGGGCGTTGAACTGCGTGGCTGCGAGCGTACCCGGGCGATCCTCGGCAGCGACGTGATCGAAGCCACCGAGCAAGACTGGTACACCGAATACACGGCGCCGATCCTGTCGATCCGCATCGTCGACGACCTGGACCAGGCCATCGAACACATCAACCAATACGGCTCCAAGCACACCGACGCCATCGTCACCGAGCATTTCAGCGACGCCCGGCGTTTCCTCAACGAAGTGGATTCCGCTTCGGTGATGGTCAACGCCTCGACGCGTTTTGCCGACGGCTTCGAGTATGGCCTGGGGGCGGAGATCGGTATTTCCACCGACAAGCTCCACGCACGCGGCCCGGTTGGTCTGGAAGGGCTGACCAGCGAGAAGTACGTGGTGTTCGGTGACGGTCATGTGCGCACTTGATGGGTAAACGCATCGGGCTGCTCGGCGGCACCTTCGACCCCGTGCACATCGGCCATTTGCGCAGTGCACTAGAAGTCGCGGACGCCCTCGGGCTGGATGAGCTGCGCCTGGCACCGAATGCCCGGCCGCCCCATCGCGACACGCCGCAGGTGTCTGCGCAGCAGCGCCTGGAGATGGTCCGCCTGGCGGTGGCCGGCATCGCACCGCTGGTGGTGGACGACCGCGAACTCAAACGCGACAAACCGTCCTACACTGTCGACACCCTGGAACTGATGCGGGCCGAGTTGGCCGCGGATGACCAGTTATTTCTACTTTTGGGCTGGGACGCGTTTTGCGGCCTGCCCACTTGGCACCGCTGGGAAGAGTTGCTCCAGCATTGCCACATCCTGGTGCTGCAACGCCCGGATGCCGACGCAGAATCGCCGGATGCCTTGCGCAACCTGCTGGCAGCGCGGTCGGTAAGTGACCCTTTGGCCCTGACCGGGCCGAGCGGGAATATTGCATTCGTCTGGCAAACCCCGCTTGCGGTGTCTGCCACCCAGATCCGTCAACTGCTGGCCAGCGGGAAGTCGGTACGTTTCCTGGTGCCTGACGCGGTCCTGGCCTACATCGATGCGCACGGGCTTTACCGTGCGTCGAACTGAAAAGGCGCGCTTGAACGCACGAACATTCGTGCAGCGAGCGCCCGAACATACGAGCAAAACGAGTTTTATATGACGAACAAAGACGTAAGCAAAGTTAAGCGCAAAGGCACGTTCAAGAGCGCTCCTCTGCCAGTAGAAGCCCACACCGGCCCTGAGCTGGCCGGCGAAGAGCTGGTCAAGGTTGCCGTGGCTGCCCTGGAAGACGTGAAGGCCCAGGACATTCAAGTCCTGGACGTGCGCGACAAGCAGAGCATCACCGACTTCATGATCATCGCCACCGGTACCTCCAACCGCCAGATCGGCGCGATGCTGGACAAGGTTCGCGAAGCGGTCAAAGCCCAGGGCGTCAAGCCATTGGGTGAAGAAGGCAAGGGCGACAGCGACTGGGTACTGTTGGACATGGACGACGTGATCGTTCACATGATGACCAGCAACGCCCGTCAGTTCTACGACCTGGAGCGTCTGTGGAAAGGCGCCGAGCAGAGCCGTGCCGCTGATGGCAAGCACCACAGCCCTGAAGTTGGCCACGCGCACTTCGACAAGCTCAACAAAGACCAGGAATAAGGAACGGCTGTGCGCCTGCGTCTGATCGCTGTCGGTTCACGCATGCCCAAGTGGGTGGAAGAAGGCTGGCATGAATATGCCAAGCGCCTGCCATCCGAATTGGCGCTGGAACTGGTGGAAATACCGCTCAATACCCGGGGCAAAAATGCCGACGTGGCCCGCTTTATCCGTCAGGAAGGCGAAGCCATGCTGGCCAAGGTCGGGCCCAACGAGCGGATCGTGACCCTCGAAGTGCACGGCAAGCCCTGGAGCACCGAGCAGTTGGCGGTGGAGCTGGATCGCTGGCGCCTGGATTCGCGCACGGTCAACTTCATGGTCGGCGGCCCCGAGGGGCTGGCGCCGGAAGTGTGCGCGCGGGCGGACCAGCGCTGGTCGCTGTCGCCCCTGACACTGCCGCACCCGTTGGTAAGAATCCTGATCGGTGAACAGCTGTATCGCGCCTGGACAGTTCTGTCCGGGCACCCTTACCACAAATAATCTGCGCCCTGCCTGATGACCCAGCCGATCCGCATCAAGGACCACGAGAAAGACGCACGTCTTGTACGCGCGCGGGTGGTGTTTGGCGCGATTTTGGTGGTGGTACTGCTGGGGGTGCTGATTGCGCGCCTGTATTTCCTGCAGGTAATCCAGTACGACTATCACTCCACGCTGTCGGAAAACAACCGGGTGCACGTGCAGCCGATTCCTCCGACCCGTGGGCTGATTTTCGACCGCAATGGCGTGGTGGTCGCGGATAACCGGCCCAGCTTCAGCCTGAGCATGACCCGCGAACGTTCCGGCGACTGGCAGCAGATCCTTGATGTGATCGTCGAGGTGCTGCAACTGACGCCGGAAGACCGGGTGATCTTCGAGAAACGCATGAAGCAGGGGCGCCGGCCGTTTGAGCCGGTGCCGATCCTGTTCGAGCTGACCGAAGAGCAGATCGCCCGGATCGCGGTGAACCAGTTCCGGCTGCCGGGTGTGGAAGTGGTGGCGCAGCTGGTGCGGCACTACCCGCAAGGGGCGCACTTCGCGCATTCGGTCGGCTACATGGGCCGGATCAACGAGAAAGAGCTGAAGACCCTCGACCCGGTCAACTACAGCGGCACCCACCATATCGGCAAGACCGGCATCGAGCGTTTCTACGAGCCGGAACTGCACGGCCAGGTGGGTTACGAGGAAGTCGAGACCAACGCCCGAGGCCGCGTGCTGCGGGTGCTCAAGCGCACCGACCCGGTGCCCGGCAAGGACATCGTGCTGAGCCTGGACATCAAGTTGCAGGAAGCGGCGGAGATGGCCCTGGGCGGTCGCCGTGGCGCCGTGGTGGCGCTGGATCCGAGCACGGGCGAAGTGCTGGCGATGGTCAGCCAGCCCAGCTTTGACCCGAACCTGTTTGTCACCGGGATCAGCTTCAAGGCCTACGCCGAGCTGCGCGATTCCATTGACCGGCCGCTGTTCAACCGCGTGCTGCGCGGCCTGTATCCACCGGGCTCGACCATCAAGCCGGCGGTGGCGATTGCCGGCCTTGACTCGGGCGTGGTCACAGCGTCGAGCCGCGTGTTCGACCCCGGCTACTACATGCTGCCCAACTACGATCACAAATACCGTAACTGGAACCGCACCGGCGACGGATTTGTGGACCTGGACACGGCGATCATGCGTTCCAACGACACCTACTTCTATGACCTGGCCCACAAGCTGGGGATTGATCGGCTCTCGGCCTACATGGGCAAGTTCGGCCTCGGTCAGAAAGTCTCCCTGGACATGTTCGAAGAATCGCCGGGCCTGATGCCGTCCCGCGAGTGGAAGCGAGCAACCCGCAGGCAGGCGTGGTTCCCGGGCGAAACCCTGATCCTGGGGATCGGCCAGGGCTATATGCAGGCCACGCCGCTGCAACTGGCCCAGGCGACCGCGCTGGTGGCCAACAAGGGTGTGTGGAACCGTCCGCACCTGGCCAAGACCATCGAGGGCGAACGCCCGGTGGATGAAAACCCGATTCCCGACATTGTGCTGCGCGACCCGTCCGACTGGGCCAAGGTCAACCACGGCATGCAGCAAGTGATGCACGGCGCCCGGGGCACCGCGCGTAAAGCGGCTGCCGGCGCGCAATACCGGATTGCCGGCAAGAGCGGTACCGCCCAGGTGGTCGCGATCAAGCAGGGCGAGAAATACGACCGTTCCAAAGTTCAGGAGCGCCACCGTGACCACGCCTTGTTCGTCGGCTTTGCCCCGGCCGACAACCCGAAAATCGTCGTGGCAGTGATGGTCGAGAACGGCGAGTCCGGTTCCGGTGTGGCCGCTCCGGTGGTGCGTCAAATCATGGATGCCTGGCTGTTGACCGAAGACGGCAAGCTCAAGCCTGAATATGGCGGCACCCCTTCAAGCGTGGAGGCTACGGCCCGTGAAGAGTAATTTTGATCGCATCCTCTCCAGCGAGGATGTGATGCGCCGTCGCGCCACCTTGCTGCAGCGCATGCACATTGATGGCCCGTTGCTGATCCTGCTGCTGACCCTGGCGGCCGGCAGTCTGTTTGTTTTGTATTCGGCCAGTGGCAAAAACTGGGACCTGCTGATCAAGCAAGCGTCCTCGTTTGGCCTGGGCCTGTTGTCGATGGTGGTGATCGCCCAGCTGGAGCCGCGCTTCATGGCGCGCTGGGTGCCGCTGGGTTATGTCGCCGGTGTGTTGCTGCTGGTGGTGGTGGATGTCATGGGCCACAACGCCATGGGGGCGACCCGCTGGATCAACATCCCGGGGGTGATTCGCTTCCAGCCGTCGGAATTCATGAAGATCCTGATGCCGGCGACCATCGCCTGGTACCTGTCAAAACGTACATTGCCGCCCCAGCTCAAGCACGTGGGCATCAGCCTGATATTGATTGGCGTGCCGTTTATCCTGATCGTGCGCCAGCCCGACCTCGGCACCTCGTTGCTGATCCTCGCGGGCGGCGCGTTCGTGCTGTTCATGGGTGGCTTGCGCTGGCGCTGGATCCTCAGCGTGCTGGCCGCCGCCGTGCCGGTGGCCGTGGCCATGTGGTTCTTCTTCATGCACGACTATCAGAAGCAGCGAATCCTCACGTTCCTCGACCCGGAGAGCGATCCGCTGGGCACCGGCTGGAACATCATCCAGTCCAAGGCCGCCATCGGTTCCGGCGGTGTGTTCGGCAAGGGTTGGCTGTTGGGCACCCAGTCGCACCTGGACTTTTTGCCGGAAAGCCACACCGACTTTATTATCGCGGTGATGGGCGAGGAGTTCGGCCTGGTGGGCATCTGCGCACTGTTGCTGATTTACTTGCTGCTGATCGGCCGCGGCCTGGTGATTACCGCCCAGGCGCAAACGCTGTTCGGCAAATTGCTCGCCGGCAGCCTCACCATGACGTTTTTTGTTTACGTTTTCGTCAACATCGGTATGGTCAGTGGCCTGTTGCCGGTGGTTGGGGTGCCGTTGCCGTTCATTAGCTACGGCGGAACTTCGCTGGTGACATTGATGTCAGCGTTTGGGGTTTTGATGTCGATCCATACCCATCGTAAGTGGATCGCACAGGTTTGAATAAGGTGAAGATGTCAATGCAAGTAATGCGCGGCTGGGCGGCTCGGCACGTGTCCTGGATGGGCCTGTTGGGCCTGCTGGGAGCCGCTGTGCAGGAAGCGCAGGCCGGCGACTACGACGGCTCGCCCCAGGTCGCCGAATTTGTCGGTGAGATGACCCGTGACTATGGTTTCGCCGGTGAGCAACTGATGGGCGTGTTCCGCGAGGCCCAGCGCAAGCAGGCAATCCTCGACGCCATTTCCCGGCCCGCCGAACGCGTGAAGCAGTGGAAGGAATATCGCCCGATGTTCCTGACCGACGCCCGCGTGGCGCGTGGCGTGGACTTCTGGCGCCAGCACGAAGCCGTGCTGGCGCGCGCCGAGCAGGAATACGGGGTGCCGGCCCAAGTGATCGTGGCCATCATCGGCATCGAAACCTTTTACGGCCGCAACACCGGCAGCTACCGGGTGATCGACGCCTTGTCGACCCTGGGCTTCGATTACCCGCCGCGCGCCGAATTCTTCCGCAAGGAACTGCGCGAGTTCCTGTTGTTGGCCCGTGAAGAGCAGGTCGACCCGTTGACTCTCAAGGGCTCCTACGCCGGGGCCATGGGCTTGCCGCAGTTCATGCCGAGCAGCTTTCGTGCCTATGCCGTGGACTTTGACGGCGACGGCCATATCAATATCTGGAGCAACCCCGATGATGCTATCGGCAGTGTTGCCAGCTACTTCAAGCGTCATGGATGGGTAGCCGGCGAGCCGGTGGTGATCCGCGCCGATGTCACCGGTGATCGCGCCGACGAAGGCCTGACCCAAGGTATCGAGCCCGTCAAGACGGTGGGGGAGTTGCGGGCGCTGGGCTGGTCGAGTCAGAATGCGCCACGCGATGATATGCCGGTGACGGCGTTCCGCCTCGAAGGCGAGAACGGCCCGGAATATTGGATGGGCCTGAAGAATTTCTACGCAATCACGCGTTATAACCGCAGTGTGATGTACGCCATGGCCGTGCATCAGCTGTCAGACATGCTGGTCCAAGCACGGGGCGTCAAGTAATGCCGGTATCACCGATGTACAAACCCCTGAAGCTGGTGGCTTACGCCGCATTGTCGTTATTGGTGGTCAGTTGCTCTACCAGCCGTGCACCGGTGCAAAAAGCCGGTGGCACCGCGGTCCGCTCCCAACCGGGGCTGGACATCAACCGCGCCCATAAAGACGGCGCGCCGTGGTGGGATGTGGATGTGTCGAAGATCCCGGATGCTACGCCGACCCTGCACACCGGCCCTTACAAGGCCAACCCCTACACCGTGTTGGGTAAAAACTACTTCCCGCTGCAAGAATCGAAGACTTACGTGCAATCGGGTACGGCGTCCTGGTACGGGACCAAGTTCCATGGCCAGAACACCGCCAACGGCGAAGTGTATGACCTCTACGGCATGAGCGCGGCGCACAAGACCCTGCCGCTGCCTAGCTATGTACGCGTGACCAACCTGGACAACAACCGCACGGTGATCCTGCGGGTCAATGACCGTGGGCCGTTCTATTCGGACCGGATCATCGACTTGTCCTACGCTGCCGCGAAGAAACTCGGGTATGCCGAAATCGGTACGGCACGCGTGAAGGTTGAAGGTATCGACCCGGCCCAGTACTGGGCCCAGCGTGGCAAGCCGGCGCCGTTGATGCTTAACGAGCCGCAAACCCAGCAACCGCAAGTGACCGCGTCGACAGGCAAGATCGAACAGTGGACGCCGCCGCCGGCGCAACATGCTCCGGACACGGTCGTCGTACCGCGTGCAGCTCCGGGGGCTTCTACCGTGGGCGGGCAGTACTTGCAAGTCGGCGCTTTCGCCAACCCCGACGCGGCAGAGCTGTTAAGGTCCAAGCTCAGCGGGATGGTCAACGCGCCGGTCTTTATCAGCTCTATTGTGCGTAACCAGCAGACCCTGCACCGTGTGCGCATGGGCCCTATCGGCTCGCCGAGCGAGGTTGCGCAAGTGCAGAACAGCGTGCGCCTGGCCAACCTGGGGCAACCCAGCGTGGTCACCGCCGAATAAGCGATACAAAGGATTGATGGTTCAGGCTCGCATGCGGGTTTGAACCCTGGTTGTTGGCTCGTTGAACAATAAAAACCCAGGGGCAAGGGGTGGGCGTACAACCGAACACGCGACAGTCTGGCGACGGGCTGTCTGAATAGTTTTGCCCGCGAGGGCAAGTTTCCATAAGCAATTTCGAGAGACGGATGAACATCACCACCTTAGCCAAACGCACGTGCCTGCTTCTTTCGCTGATCATCACCCCGGCCGCCTGGGCGGTTGAAATGGTGCCGGCTTCCCCGCAACTGGCTGCCAAGGCCTGGGTCCTCATGGATGCCGCCAGCGGCAACGTGCTGGTGGAGAACAACGGTGACCAGCGCCTGCCCCCAGCCAGCCTGACCAAGCTGATGACCGCCTACATCGCGACCCTGGAAATCCGTCGCGGCCAGATCGGTGAAAACGATCCAGTGACCGTCAGCGAAAACGCCTGGCGCACCGGCGGTTCGCGGATGTTCATCAAGGTCGGTTCGCAGGTGACTGTCAGCGACCTGCTGCACGGCATCATCATCCAGTCCGGTAACGACGCCAGCGTAGCCCTGGCCGAGCACATCGCCGGCAGCGAAGACGCGTTCGCCGACATGATGAACAAAACCGTGGCCGACCTGGGCATGACCAACAGCCACTTCATGAACCCGACCGGCCTGCCGAACCCGGAGCACTACTCGTCGGCTCACGACATGGCGATCCTGGCGCGCGCGATCATTCGTGTCGACCCGGTGCACTACGCGATCTACTCCCAGAAAGAGTTCTTCTGGAACAACATCAAGCAGCCTAACCGCAACCTGTTGCTGTGGCGTGACAAGACCGTCGATGGTCTGAAAACCGGCCACACCGAAGAAGCTGGCTACTGCATGGTGTCGTCCGCTGTCCGTGACGGCCAGCGCCTGATTGCCGTGGTGTTCGGTACCAACAGCGAGCAGGCCCGTGCGGCCGAGACGCAGAAGCTGCTGACCTATGGCTTCCGTTTCTTCGAAACCCAGACCTTCTATCAGAAAGGCACCGAGCTGGCTCAAGCCCCTGTATGGAAAGGCGCAACCCATCAAGTCAAGGCCGGCCTGGCTGAAGACCTGACCCTGACCATGCCTAAAGGCCAGCTCAAGAAGCTGGTTGCCAGCATGACCATGAACCCGCAACTGGTCGCACCGATCGCCAAGGGCGATGTCATCGGTAAAGTCGAAGTGAAGCTGGACGACAAAGTGGTGCACAGCGCCGACCTGATCGCTCTGGACGCCGTCGACGAAGGTGGTATCTTCCGACGCGTGTGGGATAGCATCCGTCTATTCTTCTACGGCTTGTTCAACTGATAGTGTGCACCTGCAAAGCCCCGCGTTGATCTGACGCGGGGCTTTGCCGTCGCCACGGCTTACCGCTTACGAGGCTGTTCTGCCATGACCGATAAAGAAGTACAGGCGCCAAAGATCGAGTTCCCTCAAAAGGACTATCCGATCAAAGTGATCAGCGATACTGGCGTGGGCCGCAAAGACGCGGTGATTGCAATCGTGTTGAAGCACGCCGAGATCAATCTTGATAAGACCATTGATCGTCAAAGCAGCACAGGCAAGTACACCACGACCCAGCTGTATATCCTGGCGACCGATCAAGACCAGCTCTACAACATCAACAGCGAACTGCGGGCTACCGGCTTCGTGCACATGGTGTTGTGATGTCACAGACCCTGGGCTTTCGCGAGCTCGGCCAAATGGCATACGAGCCGGTGTGGCACGCCATGCAGCGGTTCACCAACGAGCGCGGCACTGAAGCCCCGGATGAGATCTGGCTGGTCGAACACCCGCCGGTTTTCACTCAGGGCCAGGCCGGCAAGGCCGAGCATTTGCTGCTGCCGGGAGAAATCCCGGTGGTGCAGGTCGACCGCGGCGGGCAGGTGACTTACCATGGCCCAGGCCAATTGGTGGCTTATCTGTTGCTGGACGTGCGCAGGCTGGGTTTTGGCGTGCGGGAGTTGGTCAGTCGCATGGAGTCATGCCTGATCGAACTGTTGGCCAGCTACTGTGTGACCGCGGCGGCCAAGCCGGATGCACCGGGGGTTTACGTCGATGGCGCGAAAATCGCCTCCCTGGGCCTGCGGATTCGCCACGGCTGTTCCTTTCATGGTCTGGCCTTGAATGTGGACATGGACCTGGCGCCGTTTCGACGGATCAATCCCTGCGGTTACGCCGGTTTGGCGATGACCCAGTTGAGCGATCACGCAACACCACTAGAATTTGCCGAGGTAAGTGCCCGGCTGCGCGCGCAGCTCGTCAAACACCTCGACTATGCTGAGCAGACGACCCTAACGGGCGGAATCGACTGATTATGACTACTGATGCAGTGCAAACCATGATCCCGACGCTGGATGTTACCGAGCGCCCGGCCCCGCGTGCCAAGGTAGAAGCCGGCGTCAAGCTGCGCGGCGCCGAGAAGGTTGCACGCATCCCGGTCAAGATCATTCCGACCACCGAACTGCCGAAAAAGCCTGACTGGATTCGCGTGCGTATCCCGGTTTCGCCGGAAGTCGACCGCATCAAGGCCCTGCTGCGCAAACACAAGCTGCATAGCGTGTGCGAAGAAGCGTCCTGCCCGAACCTGGGCGAGTGCTTCTCCGGTGGCACCGCGACTTTCATGATCATGGGTGACATCTGCACCCGTCGTTGCCCGTTCTGCGACGTTGGCCACGGCCGGCCGAAGCCACTGGACGTCAACGAGCCGGAAAGCCTGGCCATCGCCATCGCCGACCTCAAACTCAAGTACGTCGTGATCACCTCGGTAGACCGTGACGACCTGCGCGACGGCGGTGCCCAGCACTTTGCCGACTGCATCCGCGAGATCCGCAAGCTGTCGCCGAACGTGATGCTCGAAACCCTGGTCCCGGACTACCGTGGCCGTATGGACGTAGCGCTGGAAATCACCGCTGCCGAGCCGCCGGATGTATTCAACCACAACCTGGAAACCGTACCGCGCCTGTACAAGGCTGCGCGTCCGGGTTCGGACTACCAGTGGTCGCTGACCCTGCTGCAGAAATTCAAGCAGATGATGCCGCACATTCCGACCAAATCCGGCCTGATGCTGGGCCTGGGCGAAACCGACGAAGAAGTGATCGAAGTCATGAAGCGCATGCGCGAACACGACATCGACATGCTGACCCTCGGCCAGTACCTGCAGCCATCCCGTAGCCACTTGCCGGTACAGCGCTTCGTGCACCCGGACGTGTTTGCCTGGTTTGCCGAAGAAGGCTACAAAATGGGCTTCAAGAACGTCGCTTCCGGCCCGCTGGTACGTTCCTCGTACCACGCCGACGAGCAGGCGAAACTGGTCAAGGCCAGCCTGGTCTCGTAAGCCGCGCCCTCACTGTAGGAGCGAGCTTGCTCGCGAAGCACTCAAGAGCACCGCGCGCATCCAGGATGCGCGCGTTATCGTTTACGACCTTCGCGAGCAAGCTCGCTCCTACAGGTTGCGGTTAAGTCATCCTCTTCTGTTTGCAACCATTGCTGTTTAGAGTGCCTTGGGCAATCCACACGAGGAGCACCATGGATGACGACTCAATTGACCACTTGTGCGGTACCTGCGCTGCGCGCCGAAGGCGTGATCGGTCTGATTGCCCCTGCCGGGCCGGCCGAGCTGGATATCGACAAGGCCACGCAATGGATGCGCGCCCGGGGCTACACACTGCGGGTGTTCCCGGGTGTAGGGGAACGTGATGGCTACCTGGCCGGCAGTGATGACGTACGCCTGAATGACCTGCATGGGGCGTTCGCCGACCCGTCCATCGACGCGATTTTTTGCCTGCGCGGCGGCTATGGCACCCCACGCCTGCTGGACCGCCTGGACTTCGACCTGCTGCGGGCCAATCCCAAGCCATTTGTCGGCTACAGCGATATCACCGCCTTGCACCTGGCGATCAACCGCTATGCCGGTTTCGTCACCTTCCACGGGCCGATGTACAACGCTGACCTGTTAGGTGAGAAGCAACAACCTACCGAGTCGTCGCTGTTCAGCATGCTGCGCGGGCAAGTGAAGGCCGGTAGCCAGTTGACCCACCCGGTGGCCTACCCATTGACCACCGTTGAGCCAGGCATCGCCTGCGGGCGCTTGCTGGGCGGTAATCTTTCGATGATCGCGGCGGTGATGGGCACGGCGTACGAGATTGATGCCGAGGACATCATTCTGTTTATCGAAGACATTAACGAGCCGCTGTACCGAATCGACCGTCTGCTCACGCATTTGCGCCTGGCCGGCAAGTTGGCTCAGGTGGCGGGTGTGGTGGTGGGGGATGTGGCTGGGGTTGATAGCCTCGCGCTTGAGCGCTTGCTGAAACAGACCTTTGAGCCGTTGTGCATTCCGGTACTGTCCGGCTGGCGCAGTGGGCACTGCAATCCGAACCTGACCTTGCCGATGGGCGCGAGGGTGCGGCTGGATGCGGGGGAGAGGCGGTTGGTGTTGGAGCAGGATGTGGTGTTTAAGGCCTGACCCTTGTATTGCCGCTGAAGGCCTCTTCGCGAGCAAGCCCGCTCCCACATTTTGACCGTGTACTTCCTGAAGGAACGCGATCGAAATGTGGGAGCGGGCTTGCTCGCGAATGCGGTAGTCGCCATACCCCGATCTATCGGCTTTGCAGCGACTCCAGCAACTTCACCGTCGGATAACCATCCGCCGGCCAGCCCAGCGACTGCTGCGCTGCACGAATCGCCTTGCGGGTGTTGGCGCCGATGATCCCGTCCGGGTTGCCGGCATCGTAACCCTGGGCGCTGAGTGCTGTTTGCAAATCAATCCGTTGTGAACGGCTCAACGGCAGCTCATCTTTCGGCCAGCTCCCACGAATCACGCCACCGCCACCGAACCGTTCCGACAGCAAACCAACCGCCAACGCATAGGACGACGAGTTGTTGTACTTGAGGATCGCGCGGAAATTATCCAGCACCAGGAACGCCGGGCCACGATAGCCGGCGGGCAGCAGCAGGGCGGCAGAAAGCTGGTCCACATTGGCCGGTACGCTGGCGCCAGGCGGCACCTGGATCCCGAGCTTCAGCCATTCGCCAACGGTCTTGCGCACGCTGCCGTCGGCCAGGGCATAATCGAAGTTCAACGGCAGTTGCTGCACCTCAAAACCCCACGGCTGGCCTTTCTGCCAGCCGGAGCTTTGCAGGTAGTGCGCGGTGGAGGCGAGGGCGTCGGCCGGGCTGTTCCAGATATCGCGGCGACCGTCGCCGTCGAAGTCCACGGCGTGGGTGTTGTAGGTGGTCGGGATGAACTGGGTCTGGCCCATGGCGCCGGCCCAGGAGCCTTTCATCTGGTCAGCCGCGATGTCGCCATGCTGGATGATTTGCAGCGCCGCCAGCAGTTGGGCGTGGGCGAACGCCGGGCGACGGCCTTCATACGCCAGGGTCGCCAGGGAGCGGATCACCGAATTGTTGCCCTGGAACTGGCCGAAGTTACTCTCCATGCCCCACACCGAGACCAGCGCCTGGCGGTCGACGCCATAACGATCTTCGATGCGTTGCAGAATGTCGGCGTATTTCACCAGCAGTGCCTGGCCATTACGTACACGCAGCGGCGACAGGGCGCCGTCGAGGTATTCCCACACCGGGCGGGAAAACTCCGGCTGGCTGCGGTCGGCACGAATCACCGCCATGTCGGGTACGACATTGGCAAAGGCCGTGTCGAAAACCTGTGGCGTGATACCGGCCTTCAGGGCTTCTACGCGAAAGCCTGCCTGCCATTCGGCAAAGGTCTGGGTCGGCTGGATATCAAGGTTGTCCACCGCCAGTGGCGCAACGACGGCAGGTGCGGCTACCGGTGCAGTCTGGAGCGGGGGCAGGGGTTGAGCATCGGCGGCGGTGGGTTTTTCCGCGCAGGCGACTAACAGAATGAGGCTGGAGGCAGCGATCAGTTGGCGAAGGTGCCAACGACGGGAAAGACTAGAGGGCATGCACAGGTCCAGGGAGTACGAATCAGGTACAGACCTTATCATGCCAGAGGGGCGCTTGCCTTCAGGCAGCCAGAAAGTAAGAAGCCTCCCAGCTATTAGACTGGAAGGCTTCGCGGCGGTAGCTGCCTTTGCCTTTGCCGGCTCGTTCCTGGCGACTGCGGAACAACGGCTGGGCGATGATGGATTTGGCCTTGTTGGGGCCATGCTTGGATGGCTTTTTGCTCATGATGGGTACTCTTTGGCGGGTTGATGATGCGGTGCGAATCATCGGCCGAAGTTTGGATTCTGTCCAGCCCAGCGAGACGTAGGACTATTCAGCAGGCAGCGCCAAGCGCTGTCCTGACATCAAAAGTGACAAACGACTCAAGCTCATCCAGGGCGATCCAGCCGCCTGGCCCTTGATCTGCGCGTCAATGCGCTGGGCCTCGAGCAGCAATTGCGCCCAGCGTTGCGCCGAGTGCCGTTGCAGGGCTTTGCTGATCAGCGGTTTGCGCTTGTCCCACACCGGTGGCCGGGCCTGGCTGAAAGCCTTGTCCAGCGGGATGCCCTGGCTGTATTGCAGGGCAATATTGGCCAGCAGGCGTAATTCCCGGGCGAGGGCCCAGAGAATCACCGGGGGCTCGACGCCTTCGCCGCGCAGCCCTTCGAGCATGCGCAAGGCGTGGGCGGGTTCGCCGTTGAGGATCGCGTCCACCAGGCCAAATACGTCAAAGCGCGCGCTGTCAGCCACGGCGCCTTGTACGGTTTCGACGGTGATCTGGCCGCCTTCAGCCATCAGCTTGAGCTTTTCGATTTCCTGGGCGGCCGCCAACAGGTTGCCTTCCACCCGCGCAGCGATCAGCTCCACCGCGTCCTGGCTGGCAGTCAGCCCGGATTGCGACAGGCGCTGACGAATCCACTGCGGCAGCTGGCTGCTGTCCACTGGCCAGATCTGTATGAACTGCGTCTGGCGGCCTTCCACCAGCGCCTTGCCCCACTTGGTCTTCTGCGCGCTGCCATCAAGCTTGGGCAGGCTGATCAGCAGCAGCGTGTCTTCGGCAGGGCGTGCGCAGTATTCCATCAATGCTGCCGCGCCTTTATCGCCGGGCTTGCCCGAAGGCAGGCGCAGTTCCAGCAGGCGTTTTTCGGCGAACAGCGACATGCTCGCCCCGGCTTGCAGCAGCGTGCCCCAGTCGAAACTGGCGTCTGCGCTGAATACCTGGCGCTCATCGAAGCCCTTTTGGCGGGCGGCGGTGCGAATCGCGTCCGCAGCCTCCTGGCACAGCAGTGGGTCATCACCGCTGACGATGTAGACGGGCGCGAGGTTGCCTTGCAGGTGCTTGGCGAGTTGGGCGGGGGCAAGTTTCATAGGCAGGGCAAACGGGGCGCCTGGGGCGCCCCGTCTGGCTTACTCGGCAGGGACTTCGACAGGCGACTGTTTAGGCTGGCTGTTTTCATACTCTTGCGCAGCTTTCAGCGCATCGGCATCTGCCTTGGCTTTGTTGTCTGCCGTTTGCTGCAGTTGATCCAGTTTTTCCGGGGTGATCTGTTGCAGGCGCAGAACCATGCGCTGCACCAGTTCACGACGCATTTCCTTGCGCACCTGGATGGTTTCGGAATCCGAACCCACCAGGTTGTTGCCGTCGTGGCTCACGACTTTCTGTACCTGGATCTTGTCGCCCATCAGCGGCAGGTTGTCATGGCCCTGGATTTCGTAGAAGAGCGTGGTGCTCAGCTCAATGTCCGAAGCACGCCCGGCACTGGCGTAGCTGAGGTTGCGCTGCTCTTCTTTTTCATCCGCCAGGTTCAGTTTGTAAGCCGCGCCTGTATAGACTTTGACGCCACTGTTTTCCAGTACCTGGCGCAGCTGTTGCACCGTTTCTCCGTAGGAGTTGCGTGCGGTGACGTCCAGTTCCTTGAGCGTCAGGTCGGTGGTGCCGGTGCCGCGCAGCTGGAAGCCGCAAGCGCTCAGTAGCACGGCAAGGCCCATAACCAGCAGATTGCGTTTGATCATTTTGATGCTCCCCTTGAAACCATGTGGGCCTTATCGAGGCCCTGGAGGTTTTGTTCGGCGCCAGGGTTATGCCCCTGCCGCCCGATCCGATTAGCTAGCGACGATATTGACCAGTTTTCCGGGCACCACGATCACTTTGCGGATCGTCAGGCCTTCGGTGAAGCGCAGCACGTTCTCATTGGCACGGGCGGCGGCTTCGACTTCTTCACGAGTGGCGCTGGCAGGCATGTCGATCTGGCCACGCAGCTTGCCGTTGACCTGAATCACCAGTTGCAGCGTGTCCTGTACCAGGGCGCTGTCATCCTGTACTGGCCAGGCGGCATCGATGACTGCACCGCTGTGGCCCAAGCGGCTCCACAGGTCGTGGCTGATGTGTGGCGTGATCGGAGCCAGCATCAGGGTGACCGTCTCGAGGCCTTCCTGTACCAGCGCGCGGTCTTGTTCGGTGGCCTGCGGGGCTTTTTCCAGCACGTTCATCAGCGTCATCACCTGGGCGATGGCAGTGTTGAATTTATGGTGCTGGCCCACGTCCTGGCTGGCGTGCTTGATGGCCAGGTGGGTGCTGCGGCGAATGGCTTTTTGCTCATCGCTCAAGGCTGCCACGTCCAGTTTGCCCGGCAAGCCCTGGCTGACATGAGCGTGCGCCAGGCGCCAGACGCGTTTGAGGAAACGGTGCGAACCCTCTACGCCGGAGTCGGACCATTCCGCGCTCATGTCGGGCGGCGAGGCGAACATCATGAACAGGCGGCAGGTGTCTGCGCCGAACTGGTCGATCATCGACTGTGGGTCGACGCCGTTGTTCTTCGACTTGGCCATCTTCTCGGTGCCGCCGATTTCCACCGGCAGGCCGTCGGAGATCAACTTGGCACTGATCACCTTGGCCTTGCTGTCACGCACCAACTCGACGTCCGCCGGGTTGAACCAGGTGTAGGCGCCATTGGCTTCGCGACGGTAGTAAGTTTCAGCAATCACCATGCCTTGGGTCAGCAGGTTCTTGAACGGCTCGTCGGAGCTCACCAGGCCTTCGTCACGCATCAGCTTGTGGAAGAAGCGCGCGTACAGCAGGTGAAGGATGGCGTGTTCGATACCGCCGATGTACTGGTCCACCGGCAACCAGTGGTCGGCTGCGGATTTTTCCACCAGGCCGCCTTCATAGTGCGGCGAGGCGTAGCGGGCGTAGTACCACGAGGACTCCACGAAGGTGTCCATGGTGTCGGTTTCACGCTTGGCCGGTGCGCCGCAGTTCGGGCAGGTGCACTCGTAGAACTCAGGCATGCGCGCCAAGGGCGAACCAGCGCCGTCCGGTACTACATCTTCCGGGAGTACGACGGGCAGTTGGTCTTCCGGCACCGGCACATCACCGCAGGTTTCGCAGTGGATGATCGGGATCGGGCAGCCCCAGTAGCGCTGGCGGCTGATGCCCCAGTCACGCAGGCGGAACTGGGTGCGCGAGGCACCGAGGTTTTTCTTGATCAGCGCGACTTCGATAGCGTCGAACGCGCCTTCGAAATCCAGGCCGTCGAACTCACCGGAATTGATCAGGGTGCCGTGCTCGCCGTAGGCGTCTTGCCACGGGGCCGGGTTGGTGTCGCCGGAACTGGTGCGCACCACGGACTTGATGGGCAGGCTGTACTTGGTGGCGAATTCGAAATCGCGCTCGTCGTGGGCCGGCACAGCCATTACCGCGCCATCGCCGTAGTGCATCAGCACGTAGTTGGCGACCCACACCGGCAGCTTCTCGCCGGTCAGCGGGTGCTCGACGAACAGCCCGGTCGGCAGGCCTTTTTTCTCTTGGGTGGCGACGTCGGCTTCGGCGACGCTGCCGCCTTTGCATTCGGCGATGAACGCCTGCAGCTCAGGGTTGTTCTGTGCAGCCTGGGTGGCCAACGGGTGTTCAGCGGCCACGGCGACGTAGGTCGCGCCCAGCAGGGTGTCCGGACGGGTAGTGAAGACTTTCAGTACGCCTTCTGCGCCGATGGAGTCGACGTTGTAGGGGAACTGCACTTCCATGCCCTTGGACTTGCCGATCCAGTTGCGCTGCATGGTCTTGACCTGCTCGGGCCAGCCCGGCAAATCGTCGAGGCTCGACAAGAGCTCATCCGCGTAGGCGGTGATCTTGAAGTAGTACATCGGGATTTCGCGCTTTTCGATCAGTGCGCCGGAGCGCCAGCCGCGGCCGTCGATCACTTGTTCGTTGGCCAGTACGGTCTGGTCCACCGGGTCCCAGTTCACGGTGCCGCTCTTCTTGTAGATCACGCCTTTTTCGAACAGGCGAGTGAACAGCCATTGTTCCCAGCGGTAGTAATCAGGCTTGCAGGTGGTCACCTCGCGGGACCAGTCCACTGCCAGGCCTAGGCTGCGCAGCTGGGTCTTCATGTAGGCGATGTTTTCGTAGGTCCATTTGGCGGGCGCTACGTTGTTCTTCATCGCGGCGTTTTCCGCCGGCATGCCGAAGGCGTCCCAACCCATGGGTTGCAGGACGTTCTTGCCCAGCATGCGCTGGTAGCGGGAAATGACGTCGCCGATGGTGTAGTTGCGCACATGCCCCATGTGTAGCTTGCCGCTGGGGTAAGGGAACATCGACAGGCAATAGAAAGTCTCCTTGCCTGGCTGTTCACTGACTTCAAAGGACTTTTGCTCATCCCAGAACGACTGGGCGGCATTTTCTATTTCACGGGGCTGATATTGTTCGTGCATGGCTACTTTTGAACTGAATAGGGGTGGCCTAATCCTCTTCGGTGCAACGTTCAGGTTGATCGACACCAAAAAGCGGCGCGTCCGTGCCCAAACCCTGCGGGAAGTGGAGTTACAGGAAGCGCCGTAGCATACATGACCCCACTCTATCGAGGGAAACCCTGATTGCGCCGCCGAGGCCGTTGGTCGCGGCGTCAGGCAGGCAGGGCCAGCAGGACTACGCTGTTTAGTGGGGAGTGAGTCTTATCTTCAATGAGGTGAGGGATGGTTGATTCGCAGCGAACTTTAACGAAACCGCAGGTGTACGAAGGACTGATCGACCGTTTGGGTCGAGCACTGGATGCAGCAAAAACCGCTGGCCGATTGTGTGATGAGCGGCCTCTGGAGTTGGAACTGCGTGGTTTGAGCCAGGCAGAGCTGGACGTAATCAAGGTGTATCTGGAGCTAAATGAGCATCGCGCGCCCCATGGCATGGCCTCCCCGCCAGCCGAGGAGTTTTCGCGCTCGGCCAAGGTGGTATGGCTCAAGGATTTCTCGGCCGGTCGCAGCCCGGAAAAACTCCGGTCCGCGCGTTTCAAGTGAAGTACCGCGTTATCTGTAGCCTTCTCAAAATCTGTTCTTGTAAAGATTGTCGCTAAACCCCGTTACACCTTAGGCTTCGGGCATCTTTGGAGATGCCCGATGCCTATTCGTTACTTCATTAAACAATTGCTGTTGCCGCCCGGCGTTCTGTTGCTGTTGCTGGCGCTTGCCTGGTGGTTTCGTCGCAGCCGGCCACGACTGGCAGCGGTGTGCTTTGCCCTGGGGTTCGGCGGGATGTGGTTGATGAGCCTGCCGGTGGCTGTGCAGTGGGGGGCAAAGGCCCTGGAGACCGAGCCGCCTTTGGCCCGGGACGAATGGGCAACCCTGGCGCAGCGGGCTGATGCCATTGTGGTGTTGGGTTCCGGGCGTGAGCGTGGGGATCCGGCCTGGGGCTCCGATCAGCCGACGGGGATCGGGCTTGAGCGCCAGCGTTACGCGGCGAGATTGGCCAAGGCTTCGGGTTTGCCGGTGCTGACCAGCGGCGGCTTGCACTACGGCACGCCGCCGAGCGAGGCGGAGTTGATGGCGGTGTCGATGCAGGATGACTTCGGTGTGAGCGTGCGCTGGAAGGAAGAGCGCAGCCGTACCACCTGGGAAAACGCTCAGATGAGCGCCGAGATTTTATTGCCGCAGGGGATCAAGCGTGTGGTCGTCGTAACCCAGGCCTGGCACATGCCGCGCTCGCGCTGGAGCTTCGAAAAGGCCGGGTTTACGGTGGTTCCGGCGCCGGTGGGATTCCTGAGCCTGGACAATGCTCGGCCACTGGGTGGCTGGATGCCGGAATTCAAGTCAATTTGGCAGAGCGGGCAGTTGCTGAATGAAGCGGTGGGGCAGGTGGGCTACCGGATGTTTTACAGGTAATACCGCAGGGC